>NZ_JABUCO010000050.1:0-3508 GCF_019835205.1 Rhodococcus sp. BP-261
CGTGTGCTTCAGGTGTCCATCGATGCAGCAGCCGACACATCACGGGAAAGACAGCCATCGGCGTCAGCGCGGAAACGAGTCAAACCACTGCATCGACGAACCATTCCAGTATCACTGCGCGGAAAGTTGGCCTCCGCTCCAACTATTCACGCACGAGCGCCGCCAGGCGCACTACAGCGGAAGTTCCGTTTCCGTCAGACTGGGGCCGCCGCCGACGCGTCTGAACCACTCACGCCCGAACGCGGCCTGCAGCATGTCGACGGGCATCTGCAGGAACGGCCCGAAGTCACCGACCTGCGTCTCGTGCGCCAGCATGGCGTTGCGCTTGGCATCCATGACCGTGCTGACGTCGACGACGGTGGTGATCTCCGACTCGGGCAGCCCGAACGTGTCGAGGTCGAGCGAGTTGTCCTCGTCGGCCCAGTTCGGGTTGAGCTCGACGAGTTTCTTCATGTGGTCGCGGTTGGCTGTCGTCTCGTAGACGTTCTTCGTCCCGGCCAGTTCCGCGGCCCTCGCGCCGACGTAGTGCACCTGGATGTGATCGGGGTGCCCGTAGCCGCCGTTGGGATCGTAGATGGTCAGGACGTCGGCGTTCTCCTCGTCGAGTACGGCGGCGAGCTTGCCTGCTGCCTCGTCGACGTCGACGTTGCAGAATGCGTCGGGCGCGTCGTTCTCGGGTGTTCCGGCCATACCGGAGTCGGCGTAGTGCAGCATGACGACTCGATCCGCACCGAGGATGCCCGCAGATGTCGCAAGCTCGGTCTTGCGACGTTCGGCCAGGGTCTCGCCCTCGGCGAGAATGCCGTCGGGAAACTCGCCGAGGGCACCGTCGGTCGCGGTGACCAGCACGACCCGATGCCCCGCGTCGGCCGCGAGGCGCATGACGCCGCCGGTGTTGAAGACCTCGTCGTCGGGATGGGCGTGAAAGCAGACAAGTGTGCTCATGAAGGGACATGCTTGCACGCCCCGTCGATTATTTCGTGGCTGCGGGTGCGTAACTGTCGGCGAACTCCGCGGTCGGAGCGATGTTGGTGATGATGTCCAGTCCGACGCCGTCCGGTGCGGCGATGATGAAGTGTCGTTGACCGAAGTCCTCGCTGCGGATGTCGAGCAGAAGCGTGGCACCGCCGCGCACCACGAGGCGGTCGTATTCTGCGTCCACGTCGTCGACTTCCAGATTGAGAAGCGTTCCGCGGGACGGGTGGCGAAGTGCGGGCGGAATCGTCTCGTGCGACGCGTCCAGGATGGCGAGTTCGAAATTCGGGTCGCGTCTGAGACTGACGTACCAGTCGCTGTCGAACGTCGTCTCGAACTGCAACGTTTCGACGTAGAACGACGCCGTGGCGCGTACGTCGTGGGTCATCAGAACGGGGTAGAAGCTGCTGAGCATCATGGACCTCCTATAGATACGTACAGTCTGTATGTGTTTGAGACTACACATACACTGTGTACGTATCAAGGGAGGAAACGATGAGTCCGACGAAGAAGGAGCAGAGCGCCGTCACGACTGCGCACTTGCTCGACGTTGCGCGTGAGATGTTCGCGGAGTCGGGATTTTCCGGCGTCGGTCTCGAAGACGTCGCGGCTCGATCGGGTGTGACGCGCGGCGCGGTGTATCACCATTTCAAAAGCAAGAACGGCCTTTTCGCGGCGGTGCTCGATCTGGTCGCCGAGCGTGTCGCCGACGCGGTGTCGGACGCCGCGTCACGCGCGGACACGGACTGGGGTCAGTTGGTCGACGGCTGTCACGCATTCGTCGACGCCGCGTGTTCCGACGCGCATCGACAGATTCTGCTGGTCGACGGGCCTGCGGTTCTCGGGTGGGCGACGTGGCGGGAGTCCGACGCCCGGCATTCGGGCAGGCTTCTGCGGGAGGGCTTGGCGGAGTTGCTCGGTTTGTCCGGCGCGTCGGCCGACCCTGCTGCGGTCATGTTGTCGGGGGCAATGAACGAGGCTGCACTGTGGTTGGCCAGGGCCGACGCAGCCCCGCAGGATCGTCGGAATGCGCACGCGATGCTCGACCGGTTGCTGGGGGCGTTGCGGTCGTGACGTCGTTCAGGCTCGGCCGGTGAGGCGTAGGTCGCGAAGGCTCAGCGACAGAGAAGTAGTCGACGGCGTCTGCGCCTTGCGGTAACGCCGAACGTCACACCAGTGCTGCGCCGACACCCACGCAGGCGCCGGTAGCGGTCAGGGCTGCGACCGACGCCTTCTGCGGATTCTTCACCCGTCGAACAGTGATCGGTCGCGTTCGATTCGATTGTCGAGGATGACCGCACTTTGGGGCGGGCCGAAACTTCATGCGGCGCAGCGCTGTAGAGGGCGTTCGAAGCAGGGTCCGCCGCTACGTCGTCGTGGAGGGAAGCCCGCGACCCCGGTTCGTGGCGCGTTCTTGTCGGTGGCATGTGATAGTGCCGATTCGATCGTAATGCACTGCGAGACAACCAGTTTCCTTGACATCCCGATCTCCGGTGGTATAGTCGAACATAAGTTCGAATCGAGTCGGGGGCTTGAATCCATGCCGTTCACTAGGCGCAGCGCGTTCGCGAAATACGTCGGACCACAGAAGAAACCGGTCATCGACACGGCGGTGTTGGGTGAACTGTCGCAGGTCGCGGTCCTGGAGAATCAGGCCTGCGCACGGAAAGTCGCTCTCGCAGCCCACATATGGGATTCGTGCATCCATCAAACCATTCAGGTCGGGGACCTGATCACCGACGCCGGCAACTATGCGGCCTCCGAAACAGCGAAGATTTTGGGCTGCTCGAAAACCGTCGCGGACACCTTCGCCGAGATCGGCATGGACCTACGCCTACGCCTGCCCGCGATCAAAACAGCATTCGACGCCGGCGAACTCGACCTCGCCCGCGTCCGCGCGATCTACCGCGTCACCTCCCCGCTGTCTTTGGATGCCGCCACACGGATCGAAGCCGAAGTGCTACACGCCGCCAGAAGGCTCTCCCCCGGACCATTGGCCACCGAAATCGCCGCCATCATCCAGCGCACCGCACCCGACGAAGTCGCCGAGGTGCGAGAAGACCTGAAAAAACTCACCGGAGTGCGCTACCGCGACAAAGACCTGATCGCCACCATCGAAGCAACCCTCGACGCCGCCGACGCCGCCGCCTGCTGGCAATCGATCACCGAAATGGCCGCCACCCTATGCCCCCGCGACCCCCGCACCCGCAGCCAACGCCTCGCCGCCGCCTACACCGCATGCATACGACGCGAAACCCATCTCGCCTGCACCTGCGAAGCCGACGAAGACCACCCCTGCACCGCCAACCGTGTGCTGCCGGATCGGCGAGTACCACTGACCTCGATCACCATCGACCTCGCCACCCTCGCCGCATTGAACGATCTACCCGCCTACCTCGCCGGACACGGGTTGATCGACGCCGCCTACGCCCGCGAACTCGCCGCCAACAGCGACTGGCAGATCGTCATCACCGAAGCCAGAAACATCGCCGACGAACTCCACATCACCCTCGACAACACCACCACAGCCGAC
>NZ_JABUCO010000051.1:0-3399 GCF_019835205.1 Rhodococcus sp. BP-261
GAGCGAGTCTGCCCTCGAATCGGATGGCGTGCCGGTGCGGCCACAACGGGGGTCAGTTCATGGTGAGATCGTTTCGGCTGCAACGGGCGAGGCGGCGATCGTGCACCTGATGCTATTCGGCATCCTTCTTCAACAACCTCCTACTGATCCTGTCTCAGCGCCCCGACGCGACCCGCGTCGCAGGCTTCCGAGCCTGGCAGCAGCGCGGACGCCAGGTCCGCAAGGGCGAGAAAGCAATCCGCATCTACGGCTACAGCTCCCGCACGATCACCGACACCAACCCCGACACCGGCGACGAGAACAGCCGCAAGGTGCCGACGTTTCCGATCCTGTCGGTGTTCGACATCGCCCAAACCGACCCGATCGACGGACACCCGCAACCCGAAGAAATCTCGACGCTCCTCACCGGCGCCGATCCCGCCCGCATCTACGACCGCACCGCCGCCGTCATGACCGGGCGCGGCTGGACGGTTACAAAACCCCAGGTCGGCAGAAATTCTCCGCACTTGCTAGGGCAACGCGCCCACTGATCGCAGTTGCGAAGTAGATAGAAGCCCTCGAGCTCCCCCGCACCGCGCACCGGAACCCTGCAACACCGGTCGCGGCCCGGCGGCCGGCGGCCGGTCAGTGCGCCGCGTCGTATGCCTCTTCGATCTCGGCAGGAATCCGGCCGCGCGAGCTGAGTTCGTATCCCTCGTCGAACGCCCACTGCCGAATCGCTCTGGTCTGCGCCGGATCTCGCTTCGTCTTCGACGACGACGTCGTCGATGGTGCAGCCGTAGGGGCTGCAGTAGCAGTGCCAGCGGGGGAGGCCTTGCGTTTGCGGCCGCCGACCCGCGTGGCGTGCTCGATGTAGTAGTCGAGCTTGCGGTGAAACTCGGTGGCGTTCTTGTTCTTCAGGTCGATGACATAGTCGACACCCGCCACGGAGAATTCGATCGATTCACCCGAACCGTCCTCGATGACCGAGTTGTCGATATCGTCGACCAATTGAACAGATACTTGCTTTGCCACAGTGCGCGGCCGCCTTTCACAGATAAAGATACGATGGGGTCAGTGCAGCCAGCTTAACCAGCACAAACATGCCGTCAACTATCGTGTCGGATATAACCGTCATCGACGGCGAGATTCTCTTCGAACGAGGATTGACCTAACGCTGCGCTATCGATCGCTCACAATAGTCGACTATCGCGGGCAGCCGTACCAGTCCGCGTGCAGCCGGGCGGGTTAGGCCGCGGGGAACGAGGTGGTGAAAACCGTTCCGACACAGGATGATGTCGGCGCGGGCGTCGGCGTGACTGGTGGACTTCCGCTACCGAATCGAGTCGACTCAGCGACCGGCGGCGGTTCGGTAGAAACGGCAAGCTGCACCGCGAAAGGGAGAGGCGGCGGCCTCCCCCTCAGACGGCCGACCGCCCCTCCCTCATTGTTAGATGCCGCCGAGAAGCAATCGGTTCCCGCACCCGGAAAAAGTTTCAGAACATCGCCAATTGATCGGCGTTCACTGTGGCGCGCGGTCGGGTCCGCGGTGCGGTGCGCCGGACAACGGCGGCAGGGGCAGGGGCGGTGGCCTCGGCGAGGCCGATACCGGCACGGTTGGCCAACACCGCCCGCACGTACAGGCGGCGAGAGTGTTCCAGGTGTCCATCGATGCTGTCGCGGCCGCGCCACTGCGTCTTCCACGCTGGTGAGCCTGCCTGCGGCGCCGCGAGTGCGCGGTCGGTCAGCCGGTCGAGCAGCACGTCGATCTTCTCGGCCAACGTCTGGGCGAGGTCGTCGAGCACCGTCTCCGGTATCCCGGCAACCGCGGCTGGCTCGGTCTCGCTCATGCCCGCATGCTAAATCGCCGCACCGACACCGTCAGTGCAGGCGCGGACAACTGCAGGTCAGGGGTAGCGGTGCGCAGCGGCCTCAGCGCTCGGCAACCGGTCGGCGGCGCTGGCTCCGATTACTCCCTGGCGCACGGTCGGCGCGGTGTTCGGGATCGAGGTTGCACAGTGCGATCGCCACCGCGGTCGAGCGCACGATCTCCTGCTGCAACGGCGGGCCGATCAAGGTTCGGATTCGCATACCGCCGATTATGCGACCGGTCACCGACACATTCTCGAACCGAAAGCCCTGCACAGCGAGCACATTCGGTGAAGCTTGAACCAGCACGGAACCAGGCTCGTGTGTAGCGCGTCCAAATGAGTGTGGAGGACGATCCGGAATACCGGCAGGCGCTGATGGAGGAAGGCTGCGATCCCGACGATCCGCACCTGCGCTCAGCTATCGCCGACGTCGTCGCGCTCCTTCGCCAGATCGGCGCCGCCGAGCGCGCCGAAGCGTACCGAACCAACGGCCCCTACATCCACGACGGCCGCTCTCTCGACGGCGCGGCGGACGAGGCCACCGACCACTGACTCGATCGACACGTACGCGAGGATGCGGTGCGAGCGAGCGGACAATATTCGCCGTCGCACAGGCGGACCGATGACACGGCGCGGCACGCATCGTCGAATTATTCTGCACCGCAAGCCACTTCGCCTCGGCGCACGTTTCGGATCGTCCCCTGCGGGGCCGCGTCCCGTGGTCACCTGAAGGGTTCGTACAAGCCGCCTCAGCCTGACATGCCGGGGACCCCGACCCGTCAACCCACACTCGCTGCGCTCCCTCTTCGGGGTTGACAGGCCACCCTCGTCACGTCAGACCGCCGCGTCTCATCCAAACCTCGAAAGGAATCACGCAATGCTTCCCGATCGCCACGACGCAGTCATCTCCGCCGCCGCAGAACACGGCGCCACCACCGCCGGCCACGACCTCGACGCGCTCCACGCCGACATCGCCTACTACGCCGGCGCCGAACACAAGGCACCCGCCCGCCTCGACGACCGGATCTGGGACGGACTGCTCGCCAAACACACCATCGCCGCCGCCGACGCGGTCGCGCTCCGGATCGACTGACCAAGCGCGAGCTCGGTCCCGCCCACCACGGGCGGGGCCGACACACACGCGGCATGCATCGATGTACGAAAGGTGTTATTGCCGAAGCAGTCACGGGGTCACGAGCGAGAGGATCGTCCCCTGCGGGGCCGCGTCCTGTGGTCACCAAGGGAGGTCGTACGAGCCGCCTCAGCCTGACATGCCGGGGGCCCGGCCGTTCAACCCACGCTGCGCTCTTCGGGGTTGAGCGGCCACCCTCACCATGTCCGGGCAGCTGCGTCTCATCCGAACTCGAAAGGACCTCGCCATGTACCCCGACCGGCTCACCGCCATCGCCTCCGAAGCATTCAACTGAATCACCCCAGGTTTGATGCCGCTTCCTTCTGAGTCAGGAAGGATGAGCACATGCCTAAGAAGATCGATCCGGAGGTCCGTGCGCGGGCGTTGCGGTTGTTGGAGACCCACGGCGGGGAGTAC
>NZ_JABUCO010000006.1:0-283799 GCF_019835205.1 Rhodococcus sp. BP-261
ACAACTCGTCCGGAATCAGGGCCTGTACACCAGCGCCCGACTCGACGACGACGTGTACACCCTTGTTCACCAGCGAGGACACGACCTTCGGAACCAGCGCCACACGACGCTCGCCGTCACCCGACTCGCGGACGACGCCGACGCGCGTCGTCACATGGCCGCTCGTCCCGTTCTCTGTGCTGTGCGATGTATCCAATTCTCCGACTTCCGTAAAAAAGTGAATGGTGCCTGCGGTTCGGCGAACGGGGGTAACCGTGCGGCGAACAGGCGGCGCCCAGCGTCAAGGCACGAGGAGACTGATGATAGCCAGAGTAGGCAGCCCTCAGGTAACCCACGCCACAGCATTTAGCGGTCTGAATCGAATCCGAAACGGCGTGACGTGCAGCTCGACGGGGTTGTGTGATCGACATCATAAGCCAGGGTGTGCACCTACAGTGTTGGCCGTGGACAACTGCGTGTTCTGCTGCATCGTGTCGGGTGACGCCCCCGCAACGCGAGTTCTGGAGACCGACTCGGTGCTCGCCTTTCTGGACATCCGCCCGATCGCGCGCGGCCACGTGTTGGTGGTGCCGAAGACACATGCGTCCGACCTCGACGACCTGGAGCCGTCGCTGGGCGCGTCCGTGTTCGCGGCCGGGCAACAGCTTTCTCGCGCGATGCGCAGATCCGACCTTCGTGCCGACGGCGCGAACCTCGTCGTCAACGACGGCAAGGCCGCGTTTCAGACCGTGTTTCACACGCATCTGCACGTCGTCCCACGGTGGACGGGAGACAAACTCCGGTTCGCGACAGGATTCGTGACACGGCGTTCGCGTCGGCCGGAGGAGACCGCGGACGCGATTCGGACGGGTCTTCGACGTCTCAGCGAAGAGAACGACGCGTGAAGTTGTTTCTGGCGTCGTACCGATTCGGCGCGCACCCGGACACGTTCGTCGACATGACGGGCACACCAGGACGCATCGCGGTGATCGCGAACGCGTGCGACAGCTGGCCGGACGCGGCCCGCGCGTCGGCGGTGACGAGCGAATTTCGCAGCCTGCGCGAACTCGGATTCGAGCCCGAGGAGCTGGACCTACGCGGAAGCACGAAAGCCATTGCCGCCATGCTCGATTCGGTCGGTGTCGTATGGGTCCGTGGCGGCAACACCTTCGTGCTGCGCTCTCGCCTCGCCCTGTCGGGCACCGAGAACGAAATTGCACGACGCGTCCGTGACGGCCGGCTCGTCTACGGCGGTTACAGCGCGGGCGCGTGCGTCGCGTCGACGTCGTTGCGGGGCATCGAGACTGCCGACGATCCCGCCGACGTGCACCCGACTACCGGCGGCGACGTGATCTGGGACGGCCTCGGCTTCGTCGAGACGTCCCTGATCCCGCACTACGGATCGATTCTCGACGACACGAATTCCGGTGCGACGATGGTGGAGCGCTACCGCCGCGACGGAACTCCGTTCGTCACCCTCGACGACGACCAGGTGCTGGTGGTCGACGGCGACCGGCAGGAACGGATCTAGCCCGACTGCGCGAACGGCGCGAGGCGGTCGAGCGAGGACCACGCCATGTCGCAGCGCTTCCTGGTCATCTCGTCCGCGTCGAGCAGCAGGATGTCGAGCAGGAGCCGAGGGCGATGCTTCCATCGAGCTTTCGCGTCGGCGATCGTGGGTCCGTCGAACAACCCCGAATGTTCCAACGCCTCGACCCACTCATGGACGTCACCGCGGTGCAGCGTT
Source organism: Rhodococcus sp. BP-261 (assembly GCF_019835205.1). Taxonomy (NCBI): domain Bacteria; kingdom Bacillati; phylum Actinomycetota; class Actinomycetes; order Mycobacteriales; family Nocardiaceae; genus Rhodococcus; species Rhodococcus sp. BP-261. Next base: position 1,727 of record NZ_JABUCO010000006.1, read on the forward strand.
TCGAGGGTGTCGTAATCGATTCCGCCGCCTTGGAATTCGTACGAGAACATCGCGGCCACGTAATCCCACGACGTGCTGTGTGGATTCATCATGTTGGGCCTCCTTCAAGTCCACTGGCTGGGACGCTAGACCCCGCAGCCGCACGATTCCGTGTCGCGCACGCATCGATCGGGTAACAGAAGTGACGGGTGTGACTATTGGGACTTGCTCCGCACTGTGGGAACCGGGCGAATTCATTCTCGACTCGGTAGGGTCACTGCTCGTGGGGAAGCCTGGAATTCGCATCGGCCTGAGCGTCCTGGCGCTGGCCGCAGCCGGATGCGGACACTCGGCCGACGACCCCTCCCCGACGGCCACGACAACTCGGGCACCCGCGCCCGTCAGCGAGGAACTCTTCGTCGGCGAATGCGGTTCCGTGACCGACGAGCAGGTCGTCGACATCACCGGGGTGCCCGGCCTCGCCGCGGTGTCCAAGAACGGAATTCGCTGCCGCTTCGAGGCCTCCGACAGCGGGGCGTACGCGATGTTCACGTGGTATCGGGGCAGTCCCATCGCTCGCGAACGGACCGTGGCGGGACGGATCGGACGCGAGATACGCGCCTTCGACATCGAGGGACATCCCGGATTCAGCGCGCGAGCCGACGACTACTCGTGCGAGGTCGGCGTGGAGTCCGGCGACGGGTTCATCCACTGGTCCGTGAACTACGTGTACGCGACGCCGACGCGCGAGATCTGCGACATCGTCGGCGACCTGGCGCGAGCGGTGGTCGCCAATGCGAAGTAGGAGACGTGCACTCGCAGCGGCGGTGTCGGCCGTCGCACTGCTCGCCGGCTGCAGCACGACCGTCACCGGAACGCCGACGGCGGAGGGGTATGCAGGCGACGCCGATGCCGACTTCGCGAAGCTTCTCCAGGAATGCACCGCCGTCCCGGACGACAAGATCGCCGAGACCGTACAGGCGGACGGGGTCTACCAGTACTTCTTCGGGGCGGTCTGCATGTGGGACGGATCCGGGCCCGCGGGAGCAGTCGACGTGACGTTCGCGTGGTTCGAGACCAATTCGCTCGGACGCGAGAGGACTCTGTCGCAGGAGATCGGATACGCCGTCGAAGACGTGTCGGTGGCCGGTGCCACCGCGTTCCTGTCCAGGCGACCCGGCGATGCGGCGTCGTGTGGCATCACCGCCGCGTACTCGGGAACGATCACCTGGTGGGTGCAGTACCGCAGCGGCGCGGGCGACCCGTGCGCGGCCGCCACTCGGCTCGCCGAACTGACGTTGCAGCGAAACCAGTGACGCGACGCCGCGTCGGCCCATAGTGTTTCTTCACATGAGCAACTCTTTCGACGCGGCCCTCATCGAGCTGCAGGACCTGCTGACGGACGGGGCCGTCCTCGTCGACCCGGACGTGACGGAACGCTACCGCCAGGACTGGGCCAAGGATCCGGATGCGGGAACACCGCTCGCCGTGGTGCGTGCGCGTTCCACCTCGGACGTGCAGAGCGTCATGAAATGGGCGAGCGCGCACCGCATTCCCGTCGTACCGCGAGGTGCCGGATCCGGATTGTCCGGTGGCGCAACGGCTGTCGACGGCGGCATCGTGCTGACGACCGAACTCATGCGCGACATCAGCATCGACCCGGTGACACGCGTCGCCGTCGTGCAGCCCGGTCTGCTGAACGCGGAGGTCAAGAAGGCCGCTGCCGAACACGGACTCTGGTATCCGCCCGATCCGTCGTCGTTCGAGATGTGTTCGATCGGCGGCAACGCGGCCACCAACGCGGGCGGCCTGTGCTGCGTCAAGTACGGCGTGACGACCGATTACGTGCTCGGACTCGAAGTGGTGCTGGCCGACGGGACCGCGGTCAGACTCGGCGGCCCGCGACTGAAAGACGTTGCGGGACTGTCACTCACGAAACTGTTCATCGGCAGCGAGGGCACGCTCGGCATCATCACCGAGGTCACGGTGCGGCTCATTCCGGCGCAGCCACCGGCGAGCACCGTCGTCGCCTCGTTCTCGTCGGTGCGGGATGCGACGACGGCCATCCTCGCGATCACCCGGTCACTGCGTCCGGCGATGCTCGAGTTCATGGACCGCGCGTCGATCGGCGCCGTCGAGGACGCGATGAACATGGGCCTCGACCGTGACGCGCAGGCGATGTTGATCGCACGGTCGGACTCCCCCGGCGCCGACCGTGCGCGCGAAATCGAGATCATGGCCGACGCGTGCACTGCGGCTGGCGCAGCGGACGTCTTCACCACCGACGACCCCGAGGAAGGCGAAGCATTCGCTGCTGCACGACGTTTCGCTATCCCGGCCGTCGAACGACTCGGCAGCCTACTGCTCGAGGACGTCGGCGTTCCGTTACCCGCGCTGCCGGATCTCGTCGAGGGGATCGAACGAATCTCCGAAAAGTACGACGTTCTGGTCGCCGTCATCGCGCACGCGGGTGACGGAAACACGCACCCGCTCATCGTGTTCGACCCGTCCGATTCCGACATGGAGCGTCGAGCGAACGTCGCGTTCGGCGCCATCATGGATCTGGCCATTTCGTTGGGCGGCACGATCACCGGCGAACACGGCGTCGGTCGGCTGAAGAAAGCGTGGCTCCCCGATCAGGTGGGCGACGACGTCATGCAGCTGACGCAGCGCATCAAGACAGCCCTCGATCCGGACGGCATCCTGAATCCTGGGGCGGTCTTGTAGGCGACTTCGTCGCACGTGCGCGCGAATGTATAGCGGGCTATACATTCGCACGCACGAGGGGGATTACCGCCTCCCCGTAGGCCTCCAGCGTCGCGGCCTTGGCGTCGTGCTGCAGATAAACGGCGAACTGATCGACGCCGAGCGTGCTCAGCTCCTTCAGCCTCGCGAGATGATCGGCCGGACTGCCGAGCACACAGAACCGGTCGATCACCGAATCGGGCACGAACTCCGCGTGCGTGTTGCCTGCCCTGCCGTGCTCGCTGTAGTCGTAGCCGGTGCGCGCGTCGATGTAGTCGGTGAGTGCGTCGGGCACACCGCCGTGGTGTCCGTACCGCGCGACGATGTCGGCGACATGATTGCCGACCATTCCGCCGAACCACCGAACCTGGTCGCGGGCATGGGCCAGGGCGTCGGCGCTGCCGTCGGTCACGTACGCGGGTGCGGCGACGCAGAACGAGATCGCCGACGGGTCCCGCCCGGCCGACTCGGCGGCAGCACGTACGCGACCGATCATCCACGATGCGATGTCCGGGTCCGCGAGCTGCAGTATGTAGCCGTCGGCGATCTCCCCGGTCAGGGCGAGCGCTTTCGGGCCGTACGCGGCCACCCAGATATCGAGCGTCGATTCCTGCGCCCACGGTAACTGGACCGTCGTGTCCCCCAGGGAGACGGACCGTCCGTTGGCCAATTCTCGAATCACACGGACCGCCTCGCGCAGGGTCGCGAGCGTCGTCGGCTTCTCCCCGAGGGTTCGGACGGCCGAGTCACCGCGGCCGATTCCGCAGATCGTCCGGTTGCCGAACATCTCGTTGAGCGTCGCGAACGTCGACGCTGTGACGGTCCAGTCGCGGGTTGCGGGGTTGGTAACCATGGGACCGACCATCACGTGACGGGTTTCCGCGAGGATCCGACTGTGGATGACGTACGGCTCCTGCCACAGCAGATGCGAGTCGAACGTCCACACATGCGAGAAGCCGTACCTCTCGGCGCGACACGCGAGGTCGATGACGCTCGACGCCGGTGGCGTGCATTGCAGAACAACCCCGATGTCCATGTCTCACAACAGATTCTGTGCCAGTGACCGCTTGACGAACCGCCCATGCCCTGGGCGGCCGAGGTAGTCGCCGTGGTCGACGATCACCCTGCCCCGCGAGATGACGGTGTCGACGTGCCCGTCGATCTCGAAACCCTCGTAGGCCGAGTAGTCCATGTTCATGTGGTGGGTCTTTCCGAGTCCGATGCTCGTGTGCCCGTCGGGGTCGTAGATCACGAGGTCGGCGTCGGCGCCCGGTGAGACGATGCCCTTCTTCGGGTACATGCCGAACATGCGCGCCGGCGTCGTACAGCACACCTCGACCCATTTCTCGAGACCGATTTTTCCGCTCACGACGCCCTGGTACATCAGATCCATGCGGTGCTCGACGGATCCGATTCCGTTGGGAATCTTCGAGAAGTCGCCGAGACCGAGTTCCTTCTGGTCCTTCATGCAGAACGGGCAGTGGTCGGTACTGACCGTCGAGACGTCTCCGGTGCGCAGATAGCGCCACAGTTCGTCCTGATGCCCCTCGGCGCGAGACCGCAGTGGCGTCGAGCACACCCACTTCGCCCCGTCGAAACCCGGTGCGCCCAACTGCTCTTCGAGTGACAGGTACAGATACTGAGGGCACGTTTCACCGAACACGTTCTGTCCGTTGCCTCGTGCGTGCGCAATCTGTTCCAGCGCCTGCTTCGCCGAGACGTGCACGACGTAGAGCGGCGCACCGGTCACGTTCGCCAGCATGATCGCGCGGTGGGTGGCTTCCTCCTCCAGCTGCCATGGCCTGCTGGTTCCGTGGAAGTACGGCGCCGTGTCGCCCCGCGCCACCGACTGCTCGATCAGCACGTCGATCGCAATTCCGTTCTCCGCGTGCATCATCAGCAGTGCACCGGTGTCGGCTGCGGCCTGCATCGCGCGCAGGATCTTGCCGTCGTCGGAGTAGAAGACACCGGGGTACGCCATGAACAGTTTGAAGCTCGTGACACCCTCGGCGACGAGTTCGCTCATGGCTTTCAGCGAATCGCTGTCGACGTCGCCGACGATCTGATGGAAGCCGTAGTCGATGGCACACGATCCGGCAGCCTTGTCGTGCCACTGCGCCAATGTGTCCTGAACCCGTTGTCCCGGAGTCTGAATCGCGAAGTCGACGATGGTCGTCGTGCCTCCCCACGCGGCGGCTCGCGTTCCCGTCTCGAACGTGTCCGACGCGAACGTCCCGCCGAACGGCATCTCCATGTGAGTGTGGCCGTCGACCCCTCCGGGAAGCACGTACTTTCCCGAGGCGTCGATTACGACGTCGGCCGACTGCGTCAGATCGGCGCCCAACGCGGTCGAACCGGGTTGCAGCACAGCCACTATCGTCTCGCCGTCGATCAGGACGTCGAGTAGCTGCGCCCCCGTCGGGGACACGACGGTGCCGCCGTGGACGAAGGTCGTCATGGCTCCACCAGGGGCGTGTAGGCGTCGGGTCTGCGATCGCGGTAGAAAGCCCAGCGGTCACGCACGACCTTGATCAGATCCATGTCGAGGTCACGGACGAGGAGTTCGGGCTCGGTGTCCGACGCGACCTCTCCGACGAACGCGCCCTCGGGGTCGACGAAATAGCTGGTGCCGTAGAAGTCGTCGTCGCCGAAATCGGCTTCGACGCCGACGCGATTGATGGCACCGACGTAATACTCGTTGGCGACCGCGGAGGCAGGCTGCTCCAGCTTCCACAGGTAGTTCGACAGACCACGAGACGTCGCCGACGGGTTGAACACGATCTCCGCGCCTGCCAGGCCGAGGGCGCGCCATCCTTCGGGGAAATGCCGGTCGTAGCAGATGTAGACGCCGACGCGACCGACCGCGGTGTCGAAGACCGGCCACCCGACATTGCCCGGGCGGAAGTAGAACTTCTCCCAGAAGCCGTGTACGTGCGGAATGTGGTGCTTGCGATACTTGCCGAGGTATCGGCCGTCGGCGTCGACGACGGCAGCGGTGTTGTACAGAACGCCGGGCATCTCCTGCTCGTACACCGGCAGGATCATGACGATGCCGAGTTCTTCTGCCAGCGCGGCGAATCTGTCCACCGTCGGACCGGGTACGGATTCGGCGTAGTCGTAGAACGATGCATCCTGCAACTGACAGAAGTACGGGCCGTAGAACAATTCCTGAAAACAGATGACCTTCGCGCCCTGCTCGGCGGCGCTTCTGGCGTAGTCCTCGTGCGCCTTGATCATCGTTTCTTTGTCGCCTGTCCAGGTGGTCTGGACCAAGGCCGCTCGAACCGTCGACATATGCGTCACTCCATCCTCGGCTGGCTGGCCTCCTCAACATAAACACTCGGCGGGATGCGTGTCGGTGCAATCGTGTTACAACATGGCCCGGTTGGTTTCAGCTCTGTAACTAGCGGCTCTGCGTCGGCAACAGCGCCCTGACGGCCTCGATCGTGTCGGCTTCGGCGTGCGTCTTGTCGGGCCGGTAGCGCAACACCCGCGCGAACCTGAGCGCGACGCCGCCGGGATAGCGCGTGCTGACCTGAACACCGTCGAGCTCGATCTCGACGATCAGGTCGGGTTCGAGGTACACGGTGTGGTCGTCGCGGCTGCGTTCGTGCTTCGGAAACTCGTCGGTCTGCCACTGCAGCAACGCGTCGGTGAGACCCTTGAACGTCTTGCCGACCATGATCGGCGGGCCACCGTCGGGGTCCCGCGCACCGAGGTGAAGGTTCGACAGCCAGCCCGTCCGCCTGCCGTACCCCCACTCCGCACCGAGGACGACGAGGTCGAGTGTGTGCTCGGGTTTGACCTTCTGCCAGGTTCTGCCGCGCCTGCCGGCCGCGTACGACGAGGACAAGGCCTTCACCATGACACCCTCGTGTCCTGCGTCGAGGGCTGCGTCGAAATGCGCTGCGGCAGAGTCTGCGTCGGGGCGAAGCAGTGCCGGTATCCGATGCTGCGGCGCGACGCGGTCCAGGGCGTCGAGCCTTCGCTCGAGGGGCTCGTCGAGCAGGTCGACGCCATCGAGGTGGATGCAGTCGAAGAAATACGGATGCAGCAGGAGGTCGTGTGCGCTGTCGGCCCCGAATCTGCTCATCGTCTCCTGGAACGGCCTCGGTCGCCCGCTGTCCGTCAGCGCCAGCGTCTCTCCGTCGAGAACCACACTGGTACAGGGCAATTGACGAATCAGCTCGACGAGTTCCGGGACGCCGGACGTGATCTCCCGCAGCGTCCGTGTGTAGACGTGCACCTCGTCGCCTGATCGGTGCACCTGGATTCGGGCGCCGTCGAGTTTGTATTCGACGCTCACATCGCCGCCGAACTCGGTCCACGCCCCCGCCAGCGTTTCGGCGGGCGACGCGAGCATCGGGCGAATCGGCCTGCCGACCGTCAGGACGAACTCGGCGAGCGCCTGCTCGCCGCCCGACAACGCGGCGGTTGCCGTCACCGAAAGACGCCCGGACAGCATGAACGCGCGTCGGACGGGTTCGAGCGGCAACCCTGCAGCCTTCGCGATGGCGTCGGTCATGACGCCTTCCAGTGCGCCCTGGCGCAGTTCGCCCGTCATCAATCGGACGAGGAAGTCCCGCTCGCCCCGGGTGGACCGGCCGAACAATTCTGCGAGCAGGTCTCGGCGTCGTTTCGTCGAACCGGAACCCGAGGTCGACGCCACCGCACCGAACGCGTCGTCGACCTCGTCGATCGTGAGCACCGGCTGCTCGACGGGATCGGCCTCGATGTCCGACAGTGTGCGCCAGCCGATACCGATGCGGCCCTGCGTCATCTCACCGGACAGCCACGCGACGACGGTCTCGACCTCGTCGGGTCGGAGATCGGCCAGCAGCGTCTGCAATGCCTCGGTCTTCGCCTTGCGCGACCGCGTTGCACCCACTGCCACGGACGTGTCGACGATTCGTGTGAACAGCACGCTCTGAACGTAACCCGAACCACCGACAGCTAACCGCGAGTTTCGGAAGAGCTCAGCTGAAGCCGAGAACCTTGTCGCCCCATGCGGCTCGCATGGCGCTGTCCGGGTCGTCGACGAGCTGGTCCTGCGAGTCGATCACCAGCGTCGACCACCTGGGTTCGGTGTACGGCGCCCAATGCTTGGCTCCGTCGAGCGTGGCGGGCACTCCGTGACGCGCGAACGCGACCCACCGCTTCATGATTCGCGCCGACACCGCCGTCGCCGACTTCCGGCCACCGAGCCAGAACGTCGGATCGCGGTTGAGGGTCCCGAAATTACCGAAGACGTACGGCAATTCGGTGGCATGTCCGGCCCCGATGCGCGCAGCTCTCAGCATCGGGGTCGCATGATCGAAGCGGTACACCCAGACCGGAGCGTGGCGGCTGTGCGCGTCGGCGATCCACAGGCTCGGCATGCGGAACCCGGCATCTCGCGACATCGCCAGTGCCCCGGCAGGTTTGGATCTGTCGGGATAGGCGGACATGATCTCGGCGACGCGAAACGCAGGGAGATCGGCATGGTCGTTGGCGATGGCACGGAACATCTCGGAGACCGTGTCGGACGTGACCGGCATCAACGGTGACTTCATCAACCGGAAGATCGAGGCTTCGTCGTGATTGGTGCCGATGATCAACGGAATTCGGTGAGCGTGGCCCTTCTGGAAGGCAGCCACCGGATAGCGAGGAACGACATCGCCGTCGACGACGGGTGCGAGCCCCAGGGTGCCGGGCGATCGCGTCGGAATCTCGTAACAGAGAGTGTCCCCCGCTGCGACGAGCTTCTTGAAGTCCATCGACAACAGCTCGTCGATGCGATCCGGGGTGACGTCGATCAGCTCGAGGAACCGGGACGCAACGACGGCGGCGCGTTCGGGGCCGTACACCGACGTAGAGGGCGCGCTCTGCACGATGGCCTGCGAGAACAGGCCGTCCGCCTTCGGCGACGTCATCAGCGTCGTGATCGACGCGCCGCCGGACGATTCGCCGAACACCGTGACCTGTTCCGGGTCTCCGCCGAACGCGGCGATGCACTGCTGCACCCATTCGAGCGCGGCAATTTGATCCCGCAGTCCGAGATTGGTCTCGAACACCGCATCCTCGGTCGTGAACGACGACAGGTCGAGGAATCCGAACGCGCCAAGCCGATAGTTGATCGTGACGACGACGAGATCGCCCAGTTCGGCGAGATTTCTGCCGTCGTACACGCTCTGCGCCGACGAGCCGATCGAGTACGCGCCACCGTGAATCCACACCATGACCGGTCGCGGTGTGCCATCCGGCTCGGGGGCCCAGATGTTCAAGGACAGGCAGTCCTCGGACATCGGGATGGCCTGGTCGATGGGAACCGGGCCGTTCCGACTCTGGGGTGCGATCGCACCGAACGAACGGCACTCGCGTGGTTCGGTCCACGGCTGCGGGGGGCGTGGTGCCCGAAAACGGAAGTTCCCCTCGGGAGCGGCCGCGTACGGAATGCCTTTCCACGCGAAGACGTCGCCGTCGCGGTACCCGATGGCCTCCCCGTACGCAGTGTCGACCGACCGCGTCGTCCCACCTGTGGTTTCGACCTCGATCATGACACCTCCCCTTTCGACCGATGCTCGCCAACGTACCAACTTCGTGAGACGTGACGACTTGTCTAAGCTGTGACGATGTATCGACGCCGGGTACTCGGTCGTTCCACCGCAGCCCTGTTTCTGCTGGTCCTCGCCGGATGCACCTCCAGCGTCGATGGCAGCGCGACGGCCCCGCTCGCCACCGTCGACACGAATCCACCGTCGGTGATTCGAACCACGGCACCGTCGACACCACCGGTCACGACGACGCAGGCACCGACCACCACGACCACGTCGTCGACCACCCCGACCACCACGTCGAAAGCCCCGCCGACCGCCGATGCCTCCGAATACGAGGGGCAACCCGGCTTCTACTTCTTCACCAGCCCCAGCGGCAAGTTCGAGTGCGCGATCGTCGTCACCGAGACGTCGGTCGCAGGCTGTCACGGCGACTTCCCACCGACGGCACCGCGCGTGGAGGGCAGCGGCGCACCGGGATCGACCGTCGCACCGAACACCGTCGAACTCACGGCGGGCTCACCCGCACGATTCCTCAGCTCGGGAGATCCGCGCTTCCATCGGTTCGACGGCACCGCACGCGCACTTGCCTACGGCGAGACTCTGGCCGTCCCGGGCAGCGGAGAGTCAAACGGCCTGTCGTGCCGCGTCGACGAGAAGACCGGGGTCTCGTGCCGAGATCAGGTGGGCCACGGCTTCACGGTGTCCGATTCGGCGTTTCGACTCGAATGACCGCGCCGTTTCCGTCCTGACAGCGGTGTTTCGCACGGCGAACCATCGGGCATAAGACAGTCGGCGCGCCGAATCCGTCGCGCATGTTTCGTCGCGGCCGAGAGCGCTGAGCTTCCCGACCGGGAAGGAGTGCGTCCCCATGTCAGAGCAGCCGACCCGACCCGCTACGGGCAACCACAATGCCAAGGTCATCGGTGTCAGTGTGGCCGCAGCGGTCGGTGGTTTCCTGTTCGGCTTCGACAGCTCGGTCATCAACGGTGCTGTCGACGCCATCGAAGGACGATTCTCGCTCGGATCGTTCACCACAGGCTTCGTCGTCGCCATCGCACTCGTGGGATGTGCCGTCGGCGCATGGTTCGCCGGCTCGCTCGCCGATCGCTGGGGACGCAAGAAGGTGATGGTCCTCGGATCGGCGCTGTTCACGATATCGTCGCTCGGGTCCGGCCTGGCGTTCAGCGTCCCCGACCTGATGCTGTGGCGCATTCTCGGTGGCCTCGGGATCGGCATCGCATCCGTCATCGCTCCCGCGTACATCTCGGAGATCGCGCCGGCGAAATGGCGCGGCAGCCTCGCCTCGCTGCAGCAGCTCGCGATCACCGTCGGTATCTTCGCGGCCCTTCTGTCCGACGCGTTGCTCCAGGGCGCCGCGGACGGTGCGTCGAACGATCTGTGGTGGGGGCTGGAGGCGTGGCGGTGGATGTTCCTCGTCGGCGTCGTTCCCGCGCTGGTCTACGGTCTGTTGGCCGTCACCATTCCCGAATCGCCCCGGTTCCTCGTCGGCAAGCACCTCGACAAGGAGGCCGCCGAGATCCTCGCCAACATCACCGGTGAGCTGCATCCCGACGAGCGTGTCCACGAGATCCGACTGACGCTGCGCAAGGAAGAACGGTCGTCCATCAGGGACATTCGCGGTCCGCGGTTCGGGCTCCAACCGATCGTCTGGGTCGGCATCATCATGGCCGTGCTGCAGCAGTTCGTCGGCATCAACGCGATCTTCTACTACTCGACGACGCTGTGGAAGTCGGTCGGGTTCACCGAGGACCAGTCGTTCGTGACGTCCGTGATCACGTCGATCATCAACGTGACGATGACGTTCGTCGCCATACTGTTCGTCGACCGCATCGGTCGACGCAAGCTGCTGCTCGCCGGATCCACCGGAATGTTCGTCGGTCTGCTCATGGCCGCCGTCGCGTTCTCGCAGCAGATCGGCAGCGGCGACGACGTGTCACTCCCCAGCCCGTGGGGAGCCATCGCGCTCGTCGGTGCGAATCTGTTCGTCATCTTCTTCGCCGCCACCTGGGGTCCGATCATGTGGGTTCTGCTCGGCGAGATGTTCCCGAACCGGATGCGCGCTGTTGCCCTCGGCATCGGTACCGCGGCCAACTGGACCGCGAATTTCGCTGTGACGCTGGCCTTTCCGCCGCTGACGCAGGCAGTCGGCCTGTGGGTGATCTACGGCTTCTTCGCGGTGATGGCTGCGGTGTCGTTCTTCTTCGTGAAATCCAAGATCCCCGAGACGAAGGGCATGGAGCTCGAGGAGATGCAAGCCTAGCGATCGACTTCTGGGGTCGGGGCGGCTCAACCCAACGCTTCGGCGATCGGGGTCGAGCCGTTGTCGAACTCGATGAACCGGCCGATGGTTCCTGGGCTTGCGATCGCAGCGACCACGGCGGCAGCGACGTCGTCGCGAGTGACGGAACCGCCTGTCGCCCCGGCGTCTTTCGTGTCGATCAGCCCGGTGCCCTGGTCGAGGGTCAGCGCGCTCGGTCCGAGAATGGTCCAGTCGAGCGAGGTCGACTTCAGGTAGTCGTCCGCCTCCGCTTTCGCCTGCGCGTATGCGTGGAACGAATTCCCCGAATCCACACCGTGATCGAGACCTGCGCCGAAGTAGGACACCATGACGTAGCGCGAAATACCCGCACGCCCTGCAGCGTCCATCGACCGAATGGCAGCGTCACGATCCACCGCGTACGTCCGCTTCGAATCGCCGCCTCCTGCACCGGCAGACCAGACGACGACGTCGTATCCCTCGATCAGCGCTGCGATCTTGGCGACGTCCAGGTACTCGATGTCGGCGACGATGGGCGTCGCACCCGCGTCGGCTACGTCACCGACGTGATCCGGGTTCCGCACGATGGCCCCGACCTCGTGACCGGCCCCCACGAGGAGCGGCGCCGCTCGAAGCGCCACCTTCCCATGACCTCCGAATACCACGACTCGTGACATGAACAGCTCCTTCGACGACGGACGGCACTGAAGTTCCACGGTACCCACCGCCACCGCGCGCCAATCACGGGCGTCTGTCGGTTCCCCCATCGTGGAAACCGTTCACCGGCAATTCTTTCGACCCGTTCGATTCCGACGGTACGGTCCACATCTCGGGGCTGACGTCGGCGCCCCGTGCTGGTGCAGGGTTTCCGGCCCCGAGCCACCCGTTCCACGCCTCGGCCCGTATCTCGCCTACCGACGGGCGGCGATTCGGCAGCGGCACGTCACCGAACAGTTCGTCCTGCGGAGGATCGAGATCGACGGGTGACCAGTCCGAGGCCGGGGTGGCAGCGTCGATCGAGACGGTGTTCGGTTCGATGCCCAGTGACGCCAACGTGGTCCACAGGCTGCTCATCGCGGCCTCCGGGTCGAGCCAGTACTCGGACTCCCGCACCCGCCAGAACGTCCACCCGCACCGCTTGAGTTCCTGCTCGCGTTGCAGGTCGGCCGATCGACGTTCCGGAGTCGTCACCACGACGTCGCCGTCGCACTCGACGGCGAGTCGTGCGGACCGCCCGGTCACGACGAGGTCGATACGTCGATTGTTGACGACGACACCCGGGTTGACGTGGAACCCGCGATCACGGAGTTCGACGAACACCTGCTGCTCGAAGATCGTGTCGAATTCGGAACGACGCGTGTCGGCGGTGACGCCCTCCGGCATCGGATCGGCGGGCGCCGGGGACGCCGACGCCATGTAGCCGAGCAACGAGTTGCGCAGGTCCGCTCGCTTGAGACGGTCCACCGTCACCGAATGGAAAAGCCACAGCTGGTCCTTGGCGCGCGACGCAGCCACGTTGAACCGTCGCTTGTACTGATTCGCCGTCAGCGCCACGAAATTCTGCGTCGGCGCGACGACCATCGACAGCATGACCACGTTGCGCTCGTCGCCCTGGAAGTCCGGTGGTGTGCCGATGCGCAGACGCCGGTCCTCCCACTGTTCGATGCCGATTCGTTTGATCAGTTCGTTCCTGATCTCGTCGACCTGGGACGTGCCCTGCAGAACGACGACGCCGAACGTCATGCCGTCGTACACCGGATCCGCGAGACATTTCACGATCTGGCCGACGATGGCGAGCGCTTCGGTTCGGTTGACGAGAGACGTCCCCGACCCGACGGCCTCGGCATCGGGCACGAAGGTATGACGCAGCGGTGGAAGTCGATCCGCACCGAACTGCCGCACCGGAACGAGTGGGGAGTCGCCGTAGAACTGCTGCGACGACCAGTTGATGATCTCGGGCATCGAACGGAAATGCTCTCGCAGTCGGACGACCTGTCCGAAGCGCGTCCGCAGCATCGAGAACAGACTCGACCGTGGCGTGAGCGTCGCACGTACATGTTCGGGAAGGTCCGGTAGGTACGCGTCGAGACGAGTGAAGACGTCCTCGAGCGTCCCTGACTGCGGCACGTCGGCAGGTGCGCATTGCCGGTCGTCGCCGACGACGATGACCCGCGGCGCGAGGTAGAGCAGGAACAGGCTGGCGATGTCGGCCTGGCTCGCTTCGTCGACGATGACGACGTCGAAGCTGTTCCGAATGGGAGGGATCGACGCCAGGACCTGCTGCAGCGGCATCACCCATGCGGGTACCGCGGTCTGCGCGTCGCCCATCGCCGACCGCGCGGCACTTCGGAAGGTCTCGGCGTAGCGGCCCGCACCCGTTCCGATCGCGGAGACGTGTTCTCGATACGTTTGCAGCGCACGCACTTCCACGGCAGTCATGCGTTCGAGGCAGTCCCGCCAGGCCATCGCGGCCGCAAGCCGGCCGGTGAGGTAGCTCAGATCGGCGTCGGCGGCGTTCAGTTCCGCTTCGAGCTTCAGCTCCAGACCGGCCTCGTGTTGCTCGGTCACCCATTCGCGAGCCCGTCGCCACGCCCACGCCTTCGACATCTGCCAGCTGAGTTCGTCCCAGTCCGAATTGCCTGCCGTGTCGACGACGAGTTCGTACAGTGCGGGCGCCGCCTCGGACAGCGTGGCTGCGAGCTCGTCCTGCTTCTGCTGATCCTCCTGCTCCAGGCATGCCGCGTTGTAGGCGACGACGGCCGCTGCGACGGCGTCCTCGTCCGCGTCGCCCAACGCCGAAACCAGAGCCGTCCCTTCCGGTGAGGGTCCGGAATCGATCTGTGTCGCAAGCGAATACATTGCTCGATCGAGCTCCGCGCGGGCCACGTCGGCATCGATGCGCGTCGCGATGGCCCCAGCAGAACCGGCGAAGGCCGACGCGTCGTCGAGGCTCTTGATCCACGGCGCCGACGGCGACACCGCGTACAACCGCTCGACGAGGGCGTCTCGAGCATGCAGCACACCGGAGACGCGCGTCAGTTGACTGGTGACGAGCCCGAGGTCGTTGACCTGTCTCGAACGAGAACCCTCCGTGGACACCGAGATTCGCAGATCCGCCAGCAGGACGGCGGCAGTCGCAACGATGTGCAGCGCTCGAATGTGTTCGGCGACAAGACGTGCCGCAAGAGCAGTCGTCGGCGGCAGACCGTCGACGGAGGCCGTGATTCCCAGTTCTTCGACGGCCTTCTGTTGCGCGCTCCTGCGGAACCGGGACTTCCATTCGATTCCCGATTCGAGCGCCACGGCAAGGGATTCCATCGCGTGCAACGCCGCGGTGGTGGTCGTCGAACACTGCACGTCGTGGGCTCCGACGAAACGATCGGCCCGCGCGGCGGTGTCGACCATCGAGACGATGCCACTGACCCGCGACCACAGGTGGGCCGACTCACCGGACAACACCGAATCGGTCAGTTGCCGATAGACGGCGTCGAGTTCGGACACCTCTCGCACGCGCGCGTCCAATTCCTCACAGAGGCGCCTGATCTCGAACGCAGCAGCCGGATCGACCCCGCCGAGGAACTCGACAAGGTGCGTCGATTGCTCGGAACCCGTGGCCACGTGCGCGTTCGCGCGTTGGCACAGCGACCGCAGCTCGGCCGAGTTGGGCAGAACCGTGTCGAGGCGAGGCAGTGACTGGCGAGCTCGACGCGTGCGCCCGTCCGGGGCTGTCGCGATGAGAGTGCGGAGATTCTCGACCTCGGTGCCGGTCAACGGCGGCCGATCCGTGAACAGCGGGCCGGGCAGCCATTCGTGCGCCTCCTGCGTCAGGACCATCTTGCGGACGACGGCCGCCGCCGTGCCGTCGAACCCGTCGGAGACGAACGGGTGCACGACGGTTTCGGCGTCACGCAGTTCGGACACCGACTGCAGCAGGGCCGCACGCCTCGCCACTGCCTCGTCGCGCCGGGCACGCAGCGATGCGATCTTCTCCGACTCGTCGACCTCGTTGTACGACGCCTTGCGGTCGGCGATCCGAGACACGCTTCGGCTGAGCTCCTCCGCACCGCCACGGGACAGATCCGTGATTGCCACGCACAGTTCTTGCAGTTCGGGTGGCAGCTTGTCCCTCAACACGCGCAACGCCTGGGACTTCTCGCTCGTCACCAGTACGCGCTGCCCACGCGCGAGCAATGCGGACAGCAGGTTGGCAATGGTGTGCGTCTTGCCCGTCCCGGGCGGCCCTTCGACGACCACCCCGCTGTCGAGGCCGAGACGTCGAACGATCTGTGACTGTTCGGCGTTGGCGGGCAGCGGAAACAGCGGATCCTCGGCGATCGACGCGGCGTCACCCGACCCGGGAGCGGAACTTGCAGGGACGCCCCTGCTGTTCGAGCTGCGCGACAACCATGCCAGCCGATCTGCGGGCTCGATGGGTTCGACCAGCTGAGCGAGGCCGAGCGGCACGCCGTCGTCGGACCTTTCGAGATCGGCGATCATCTGCTCGTAGTAGTCACGCAGCGCGAACGAATCACGCTTGCGGAGAACGAGTGCAGGCGAGACCGTCAGACTCGCTCGATCCGCGGTCGCGAACGTCGACGGCCTGTCGAGGTCCGGCCGCACGTCGACCGGAAACGCGAGCGTCGCCTCGGCCCACTCCGACAGAAACGGAACGATCTCGGCGGACACGGGCGACGCGACGCGGGCGGTGAGAATTTGCTGCAGATCCGTGGACCTGGACGCGTCGAAACCCGGCCGTCCGGCGAGAAGCTGGGTGTCCTCGAGCCGCGGCCGACCGTTCGACGGCAGCTTGACCAGTAGATCTCCGGTGCGCACGTCCCGTTCGACCGTCGCTGCCTGCGCGATCAGGTGGGTGCAGACATTCGCACCCGACTCGGCCGACGCCAGTGTCAGCAGGCCCGATGCGACGACCAGTTCGACCGACTCCGGTCGCGACGACAGCTCGTGCATCATCAGCTGCAGGCTTTCGTACAGCGACGCTTTCGGACGCGCGACGCGGTCGACCTCGGCCCACTTTCGCCATCGGGCCGAATATGCAGAGAATGCGGTGCGAATCTCGTACGCCCGCCGCACGTCGAAATCCGCGTCGGAATCCGCGTCGTCGCCGGGTGTCGACGGCATCGCAGTGTCGGTCAGTTCGAGTGCGCGGTACCGGCTGTCCTCGATCATCGACGGATCGATGGAACCGATGAGGATCTCCGGGACTACGGGCGGGTCGGTGACCTCCACAGGGCGCACGCGTAACAGCACGCCGCCCGATTCGACCGATGCGTCGACCGTGGGGACGACCGCACCGTCGTGCAACCAGCGAGTCCGCAGATGACCCTCGAAGTGCAGTATCGGCTCGGTTCGCGCCACCACTGTTTCGCGGAGGAACCGCAGCAACCGCAACACTCTGTCTCGAACGTCGCCGGCCGGGGCGTCGCCACCTGCATGGTCCCGAGAGGGCTCGGGGCTGACACGAGAAGGCTCGGGGCTGGCACGAGAAGGCTCGGGGCCTGGAACCGGTGCGGTCGACACAGTGAAAACCTCTGAACTCTTCGAAACGGCCGTTCTCGAACAGGGACGGAGCTTGCACGCTCGGAACAGACTAGTCGGCACGACGCGTTTCTTCACGATCTCCGAACCATCGGTCTTCTTTGTCGTGGGATTTCACAAAACGCGTCCGCTTTCGACGGTCAGCAGCCACAGTCGACAGGTCCGGAATGCTCACCGACGGCCGAGCGGATACGCAGCGATCGATCACCGTGATGCACAACGTCTTTCGAACAGGCATAAGAACACACGTGCGCGCGTCCGTCATCTCGGAACGCGTCGCCTGAAAGATCGCGGAAGATACCCGAAGTCGATCCTTGCCGCAAACAGCAGACCGCACGTCCTGACGAGCCTCCGACAGCACACCGGTACCGATCGGTAACGTACCGACGGGTAAGTAAAGACATGACCGTGAGCGCGAAATGTCAATTCCAACAACGCTACTCGTCAGTATCCCGTCAAGACCCCAGGGTCTTTTCACAAGTTTTTCGCGGCAACTCCGTGAAAAACACTGTGTTGGTTGACCTTTGAAGGAAGCGATATCAATCACAGTTTGCCCGAAAGTAGTTGACATGGAAAAACACTGCCGAGCCGCTAGAATCAGTTCTCGTTCAGCCAGCGCCTGAAGATTTCGCGGGGCGGGGAGAAATCAGAATCGGATGGACGGCACGAGCGAAGAAGACGGTTGTCGGGGGGCCTGCAACGGGTGGTGATCCGCCCTCGCAGACTTGCCGGCGTCTCTTGCCCGCGCACGCGCCGACGATTCGATTCCCTCCCGCTGGCGGTCGACCCTCGACCGACGACATCCACCACCTGACGAAGAGAGACACGTTGTTCAAGCGGATAGCAGTAGTCAACAGAGGCGAAGCGGCCGTACGCCTGATCAGAGCCGTCAAGGAACTCAACGCCGAGTACGACTACGGCATCCGGACGGTCGCCCTCCACACCGAGGCCGAACGACGGGCAATGTTCGTCCGTCAGGCCGACGAAGCTGTGACACTGAACAAACCCGCCTCCGGGTCGGCGTACCTCGACTACGAGGTTCTGGAAGCTGCACTCGTCGAATCGCGTGCCGATGCGGTGTGGGTCGGCTGGGGATTCGTCGCCGAGGACCCCGCGTTCGCGGACATCGTCTCCCGACTGAACATCACGTTCATCGGCCCGTCCGCGAGCGCGATGCGCCTGCTCGGTGACAAGGTCGAGGCCAAGCTGCTCGCCGAGAAGGTCGGCGTCCCCGTCGCACCGTGGTCCGGTGGTCCCGTCTCCACTCGCGCCGATGCCCGGCGTCACGCGCAGGCGATCGGCTACCCGCTCATCATCAAGGCACGCAGCGGTGGCGGCGGTCGCGGTATCCGCAAGGTCTTCCACGAGGACGAGCTCGAACTGGCTCTCGAGCGCACCCAGGGTGAAGCCGAGCGATCCTTCGGCGACCCCGTCGTCTTCATCGAGCGCCTGGTCACCGATGCCCGCCACGTCGAGGTGCAGGTCATCGCCGACAACCACGGCAACGTGTGGGCTCCCGGCGTCCGCGACTGCTCGATCCAGCGCCGCAACCAGAAGGTCATCGAGGAGTCCAGCTCTCCGCTGCTGACGAAGGAACAGTCCGACCACCTGCGTGCGGTGTCCGCGGAACTGGTCCGGGCCGCCGAGTACTCCGGTGCAGGCACCGTCGAGTACCTGTACCAGCCCGAGCAGAAGATCTTCACGTTCCTCGAGGTCAACACCCGCCTGCAGGTCGAGCACCCGATCACCGAGTTCACCACCGGCCTCGACCTGGTCAAGCTGCAGATCCTGGTGGCGAACGGCGAGCGCCTCGAAGGTGACTGCCCTCCCGAATTCGGCCACGCCGTCGAAGCTCGCCTCAACGCCGAGGACGCCGACAACGGATTCGCTCCCGCGCCCGGCAGCGTCGAACTGCTGAAGTTCCCGCTCGGATCCGGCATCCGCGTCGACACCGGCATTGCGCAGGGCGATGTCATCCCGCCCGACTACGACTCCATGGTCGCCAAGGTCATCGCCTGGGGACGCGATCGTAGCGAGGCCCTCGCCCGTCTACGGACCGCGCTGCGCGAGACGACCGTCGTCATCGACGGTGGCACGACGACCAAGTCGTTCCTCCTGAGCCTGCTCGACCGCGACGAGGTCATCACGGCATCCGCCGACACCGGTTGGCTCGACCGCACCGACGCCGGAACCGCGACGGGCCCGACCGCGAAAGCCGACATCGCCATCGTCGCCGCCGCGATCGACGCGTACGACGCCGAAGAGGCTCGCGAGCGCGCCGCGTTCCTGACCTCCGCCCGTGGTGGACGACCCCGCGCCAGCCACACCATCGGCCGCACGGTCGAGCTCAGCTACCAGGGCCAGGCCTACAAACTCGGCGTCAGCCAGATCGGCCCGCACCGCTACCGCGTCGACGGTGACAGCGGGGACCTCCAGGTCGACGTCGAACGTCTCGGTGACTACCAGAGCCGCCTCGTCGTCGGCGACAGTCGTTACCAGGTCGTGACCGTCGCGCAGGCCGCGCACTTCCTCGTCGAGGTCGACGGCATCAGCCACCAGATCAGCCAGGACGAGGCAGGCCTCGTGCGCGCACCCGCGCCAGCGGTCGTCGTCGCCGTTCCTGTCGCCGTCGGCGACGAGGTCGAGGCAGGCCAGACCCTCGTGGTGCTCGAAGCCATGAAGATGGAAACGGCCGTTCGCTCGCCGTACGCGGGCCGGGTCAGCGAGGTCCTCGCCTCCGTCAACGGTCAGGTCGACTCCGGCGCCCCGCTGCTGCGCGTCGACGAAGCCGGTGAGCAGAAGGCGTCGTCGCAGACCGCGCGCGTGGACTTCCGCACCGTGACTCGCCCCGAGGGTGAGACGGCGAGCTGCCTCGCTCTGGCCCAGTTGGACGAATTGGCCGCTCTCATCACCGGATTCGACGTCAACGCATCTCGTGCACGGACGCTCCTGTCCGACTACGAGACGCTGCGCAGCCAGGTCCCGCGCGACGATCGTCAGGTCGTCGACGCAGAATTGGCTCTGCTCAACACGTTCGCCGACATCTGCGAGCTCTCTCGTAACCGTCCGACGATGGACGAGGAGAACACCGACACTCGCGTCCACTCGCCTCGCGAGCACTTCCACTCGTTCCTGCAGTCGCTCGATGCGGACATCCAGGGACTGCCGGATACGTTCCGCGGCAAGCTCTCTCGCGCGCTACGTCACTACGACGCAGAGGACCTCGAGCGCGGACCCGAGCTGGAGGAGGCCGTCTACCGTGTCTTCCTCGCGCTGCAGCGCATCGAGAATCAGGTTCCCGTCGTCGCCGCGCTGCTCGATCACTGGCTGTCCGACTCGTCGACGCAGCCCGCGGCAGGCTCGGCCATCGGCGAGGTCCTCGAACGCCTCATCGTCGCAACCCAGGCCCGCTACCCGCTCATCGGCGACGTCGCCCGCAACCTGCGATTCCGGCTGTTCGACGCCCCGCAGATCGCACGGTCGCGCGAGCAGGTCTACGACGGCGTCCGCGGTAGCCTGCAGTACCTCGCCGAGAACCCCGACGCGCCGGACTACGCCGCGCGCATCGATGCGCTCGTGTCGACGCCGGAGCCGTTGCTGGACCTGCTGGCAACCCGCGTCGCGGATCCGGGTGCACTGCTCGAGGTCGTCACGCGTCAGTACTACGAGATTCGCACCCTCGAGGACGTCAAGGCGTTCGACCGCGACGGCAAGCACTTCGTCACCGGCAACTTCGAGCTGAACGGCGAACGGCTGCAGCTGGTTTCGACGGCGACCGCGTTCGACGACCTGGCACGAACGATCGATGCGATCGACGACATCGCCGGGCCTGCGCCCGAGCACCTGGCCGTCGACCTGTACCTGGCGTGGCCGAACGCACCGAAGGACGGCGACGAGATCTCGTCGACCATTCATTCGGTTCTGTCGGCACATCCTCGCACCAGCGGATGGCGTCGCATCACGATCACGGTGTGCGGCACGGATGTTCGCCACGTGACGTTCCGTCGCCCGACCACCGAAGGGTCGCAGCCCCTCGCGGAGGACACCGTCATCCGCGACATGCACCCGCTCACCGGTCAGCGTCTCGACCTGTGGCGTCTGAAGAACTTCGACGGCAAGCGTCTGCCCGCGACACCGGGTACCTACCTGTTCCAGCTGCAGGCCAAGGAGAACCCGGCCGACGAGCGTCTCATGGCGCTCGCCGAGATCCGCGGCGTCACAACACAACTCGACGAGAACGGTGACGTCGTCGCGGTTCCCGAGATCGAGCGCACCGTCGCCGCGTGCCTCGACGGCATCCGCCGTGCTCAGGCAGGACGCAAGAAGCGTCTCGACGCCAACCGCATCACGCTGTACGTGTGGCCGGTGCTCGAGGTTCCCGAGGACAAGCTCGCGACGATCGCCCGGCACATCGCGCCGTCGACGATCGGTGCAGGCCTGGAAGAGATCACGATGATCGCGCGCCTCAAGAGTGGCCCGGACGCCCCGGTCCGCGACGTGGCCATCCGCTTCTCGTACCGATCGGGTGCGGGCGTCATCGCGAAGGTGACGGCCAAGCCCACCGAGCCGCTGCGTCCGCTCGACGAGTACACGCAGAAGGTGCAGCGCTCGCAGGCCCGCGGCACGGTGTACCCGTACGAGCTGATTCCGCTGCTCACCGGTTCGAAGGGCGCGTTCACCGAGTACGACTTCGACGACAGCGGCGCATTCGTGGCCGTCGATCGCCCCTACGGCCGTAACAAGGCAGGCATCATCGCCGGCCTCGTCACGACGCCGTCCGAGCGCTACCCCGAGGGCATCACTCGCGTCGCACTGTTCGGTGACCCGACCAAGGCGCTCGGTACCGTCGCCGAGGCCGAGTGCTCGCGCATCGTCGCCGCCATCGACCTGGCCGAGAAGCTCGGTGCGCCGGTCGAGTGGTTCGCACTGTCCTCCGGTGCCACCATCTCGATGGCGACCGGTACCGAGAACATGGACTGGGTCTCACGCGGTCTGCGTCGCATCATCACGTTCACGCAGGCAGGCGGCGAGATCAACATCGTCGTCGCAGGCATCAACGTCGGCGCGCAGCCGTACTGGAACGCAGAAGCCACGATGCTGGCGCACACGAAGGGCATCCTCGTGATGACCCCGGACAGCGCAATGGTGTTGACCGGCAAGCAGTCTCTCGACTACTCCGGTGGCGTCTCGGCCGAGGACAACTTCGGCATCGGCGGTTACGACCGCGTCATGGGACCGAACGGCCAGGCACAGTACTGGGCACCGAATCTCCGTGCCGCAGTAGAGGTTCTGTTCGCTCACTACGACCACGCCTACGTCCTGCCGGGAGAGCGGTTCCCGCGTCGCGCCGTCACGGCCGACCCGTCCGACCGCGACGTGCGCAGCTACCCGCACGTGCATCCGTCGAGCGACTTCACCACCGTCGGCGACATCTTCTCGTCCGAAACCAACCCGGATCGCAAGAAGCCGTTCGACATTCGCACCGTCATGCGTGCGGTCGTCGACCAGGATCACTCGGTGCTCGAGCGCTGGGCCGACATGGCCGACGCCGACACCTCGGTCGTCTTCGACGCGCACCTCGCCGGAATTCCGGTCAGCGTCATCGGTATCGAGTCGCGGGCCATCCCGCGTAAGGGATGGTTCCCGGCCGACGGACCCGACCAGTGGACGTCGGGCACGCTGTTCCCGAGCTCGTCGAAGAAGACGGCTCGCGCGATCAACGCCGCCAGCGGCAGCCGTCCGATCGTCGTGCTGGCCAACCTGTCCGGCTTCGACGGCTCCCCCGAGTCGCTGCGCAACATCCAGCTCGAGTACGGCGCCGAAATCGGTAGGGCCATCGTCAACTTCGACGGTCCCGTCGTCTTCTGTGTCGTGTCCCGCTACCACGGTGGAGCGTTCGTCGTGTTCTCCGGAGCGCTGAACGACAACATGGAGGTGCTGGCCGTCGAGGGCTCGTTCGCCTCGGTGCTCGGTGGAGCTCCGGCGGCAGCGGTCGTCTTCACCCGAGACGTCAACGCCCGCACCGCAGCCGACCCGGCCGTCAAGGACATCGAGGCCCGTCTCGCCGCCGCCGAGACCGACGCGGAGCGCACGCACCTGCGTGTCGAGCTGGCGCAGGTCAAGACGGACGTCCGCAACGCCAAGCTCGGCGAGGTGGCGTCGGAGTTCGAGGCGATCCACAACATCCAGCGCGCTCAGGAAGTCGGATCGGTGCACCACATCGTCCCGGCCGCCGAGCTTCGCCCGCAGCTCATCGCAGCGGTCGAGCGTGGAATGGCCCGCACCCAGGCGTAAGTGGTTCCGACGCAACACCCCCGGCCTCGCACAAGGCCGGGGGTGTTGTCGTGTCGGGGCACAGATGCTCACCTTTTCGCTGGATGCACGGCAACTGGCCAGCAATGTGGCGTGCACCTGACAACTACGTGAGCGTCCAGCCGGCGAGGGTGCGGCGACTTTCGAATCTGCGACGCTCCCCGGTGATCGGGTCGTCGAATTCGACTGCCCGCGCGAGCAACTGCAGCGGGGTGCCGAAGTCATCTGCGGCCGTGCGCGTGTAGTTCGGGTAGTACGGATCGCCCTGGATGGGAATGCCCAGCGACGACAGGTGAATTCGCAGTTGGTGCGTACGACCCGTGTGCGGGAACAACCGGTAGCGCGCCCTGTCGCCGAGTTCCTCGATCAATTCGATACGCGTCTCGCTGTTCGGTTCGCCCGGCTCCTCTCGTGCAACCATGACGCCGTGGTCCTTGAGAATTCGACTGCGCACAGTGCGCGGAAACTCGAGCGACGGGTCGTATCCGGCGATCGCCTCGTACTCTTTCAGGACCTGCCTGGTCGAGAAGAGTTCCTGGTAAGGGCGCCGCAACGCCATGTCGCGCGTGAACAACAGGACACCGGCGGTGGCGCGGTCGAGTCGATGAGCCGGCGTCAGATCCGCGTCGTCGAACATGCGACGCAGCCGCACGGTCGCGGTCTCGGTGACGTGCATGCCGCGCGGGATGGTCGCCAAGAAGTGGGGCTTGTCGACGACGACGATGCCGTCCGCGTCGTACAGGACGTCGAGGTCGAAGGGGACCGGAATCTCCGGCGGCGGAACCCGATAGAAGTAGACGAATCGGCCGGGAGCGTACCGTGATTCGGCATCCCAGCGTCGACCTTTCTCGTCGACGACCTCGCCGGCGGCCATGGAATCGATCCACGGATCCATCGGGTGTTCGCGCGTCAGGAATTCGAGCAGCGTTCGGGCGACGTCACCGTGCGGAAGTCGAATCCGCAACGGCGCCAGCCCATCCCGGAAGGGTAGGGGTTCAGACGGCACAGTCGATGCACACGAGGCGCAGGCCGCGTCCGTCGTCGTCGTCGAAGTCCTGGTAGCGCGACGTCGGGTTCGCGCAGACCGTGCATCGGCCGATGACCTCGGTGTGTTCCGAGAAATCGGTCGTCATCCGCTTGTCGAAGACGTACAGCGACCCCTTCCACAACCCGTCGTCGCCGAAGGTCTCTCCGTACCGAACGATTCCGCCGTCGAGCTGATAGACCTCCTCGAACCCGCGCGACCGCATCAGCGACGACAACACCTCGCAGCGCACGCCGCCCGTGCAGTACGTGACGACCGGGCTCTTCTTCAGGTGGTCGTACTTACCGGAATCGAGCTGGGCGACGAAATCGCGCGTCGTCTCCACGTCCGGCACGACGGCGTTCTCGAATCTGCCGATCTGCGCCTCGAATGCGTTCCGTCCGTCGAAGAAGACGACGTCGTCGCCTCGCTCGCCGACCAGTTCGTGCACCTGCTGCGGGCTGAGGTGCACTCCCCCGCCGACCACGCCGTCCGCATCGACCTTCAGTTCGTCGGGCGCGCCGAACGTGACGATCTCGTTCCGCACCTTGACGCTCAGGCGCGGAAAGTCGTCGCCGAGACCCTCCGACCACTTGATGTCGGCGTTCTTGAACGGGGCGTAGCTGCGGGTGCCGCGAACGTACTTCTTGACGTCGTTCACGTCACCGCCGACCGTCGCGTTGATCCCGTGTTCGGAGATCAGAATCCTGCCGGTCAGGTTGTTCGACGCGGCGAGGGTGTGCTGCCAGAGCCGGATGGCCTCGGGGTCCGGCAGCGGGGTGAACACGTAGAACAGGACGATTTTCGGTACAGCCATGGCTGCAAGTATGCCGTGGTCGGCGGGCCGGGTCCGAATCGGCGGGGAGCGAATGGCCGCATCCGGTCACTCGAGGTGACCGAACGTGACATTCGGTCGGACAGCAGGGTGTTTCAGTCCGCCCGAACCGGCATGGGCGCAGGCTCGACCCGGGCAACCCCGTCGGCGACGGTGAAACCCGCACCCCAGTACACGCGGGTCAGCGGGTCTTCCTTGGCGTCGAGGTACCAGTGATCCATCTGCACGCCCGTCGGCGTCACCTCGAACACTCCGAAGCCGTGGCTGTCGAGGTCGACGTAGCGAATGTGCCGGTTCAACGTCATGAGCGCGGATTCGGCGACGCGGCCGAGGGTGTGCGGCGGCGTCTTGGTCAGATCGTCGATGTTCGCCGACGTCACCGACGTCACGACCAGCTCGGTGGCGACGCCGCCCGTCTCGAAGTAGCGCGACGCGTCCTGCGGGATGTCGCACGCCCACGCGGAGTGGATGTCACCGGTGATGAAGACGGTGTTCGTGACTCCGTTGTCCGCTATCGCGCCGAGCAGACGCGCGCGGTCGGCCGTGTAGCCGTCCCACGGGTCCGCGTTGTAGGGCAGTCCGCCCTCCGGGATGTTCAGCAGAGCCGTCAGACCGCGCGCGGCCTCGCTCTCGAGCGGCGGCAGCAGAACCGGGGTGATCATGACGGGGTTGCCGACGATCTTCCACCGCGTCGGAGACGACACGATGCCTTCCGTCAACCACTCCATCTGGTCCTTGCCGGTGATGGTGCGGTTCGGGGAGTCGACGTCGCCACCCTGGAACGGCAAGACCTGCTGCGACCGATAGGTGCGCAGATCGAGCATGGACAGCTCGAGCAAGTTGCCGAAACGCAGCCGTCGATACAGGTGACGGTTCTGCGGTGTTCCGGCGGTGCGGACCGGCATCCACTCGTAGTAGGCCTGCACCGAATTGGCCTTGCGCTCGGCCCACGGCCCCTCGGTCTCGGGCTGGTGGTTCTGGGCGCCGCCGTCGTACGCGTCGTTGGCGCTCTCGTGGTCGTCCCACGTGCAGATCCACGGCACTCCGAGGTGCGCCGCCATCAGGTCCGGGTCGCTCTTGTACTGGCCGTGGCGGATTCGGTAGTCGTCGAGACTGACGATTTCGTGGACCGGATCGTGTTGCCGCACAACGCCGTTCTTGCCTGCGAAGCCGCCTGTCTCGTACTCGTAGATGTAGTCGCCCAGGTGGATGATCGCGTCGAGGTCCCGTCGATCCGCGAGATGCCGGTACGCGGCGAAGAAGCCCGACTCCCAGTTCGAGCACGAGACGACACCGAAACGAACCCGTTCGAGGTCGGCGTCGTTGCTCGGCGCGGTGCGCGTGGTTCCGACGGCGGACTGCGTCCCGGCCGCCTCGCCCGTCTGGATCTCGAAGCAGTAGTAGTACGTCGTCGCGGGAGACAAGCCGTCGACGTCGATCTTGACGGTGTGATCGCTGGCGACGTCGGTGACGACCGTGCCGCTGCGCACGAGCATCGTCAGTTCGCGGTCGGTGGCCACGCGCCACCGAACCGTCGTCGCCGGACCGAGCCCGGACCCAGGAGTGGCGTCGGGACCCGGTGTGACGCGCGTCCACAGAACGACTGCATCCGGCGTCGGATCCCCGGACGCGACGCCGTGCTGGAACGGAACGAACTCCGTTCCCTGCGCGTAGGCGACGGCAGGCATCGCCGATGCTGCTCCAGCCGCCGCGATCGCTACCGATGACGAACGCAGAAATCCCCGCCTGGACACACCTTGTCTGTCGCGCACCGAGCTAGTTCATTCGAACTTCGGCGCGTGGTCAAGTCGACCTGGCCACCGGGCTCGAAAGTTCACCGGAGATACACGACGAGGTTTGCCGAGGTATCGATCCGAGCACTCTCCGGTCCATGACATCCTCCGATCCGCTGTGGCTCTTCGGAGATCAACTCGGGCCGCATTTCCATTCGACGGAAGAGCACGGACATCGGGATGTTCTGCTGGTCGAGAGCGCCCGCGTTCTACGACGACGACGGTTCCATCGCCAGAAGTTGCATCTGGTGCTGTCGGGGATGCGTCATCTCGCCGACGAACTGGGCGACCGCGCGACCTACCTGCGCACCGAGACCTACCGGGACGCGCTGGAGGAGTTCGGCAGACCCGTCCTCGTATTCGAACCCACGTCGCACTCGGCAGAGCGCTTCGTCGAGACGTTGTCCGAGGAAGGCCTCGTCGTCGACGTGCTACCGACGCCGATGTTCGCGCTCAGCCGCGGCGATTTCGCCGAGTGGGCCGGAAATCGCACTCACTTTCTGATGGAGACGTTCTACCGCGATCAGCGCAGGCGCTTCGACGTCCTGATGAAGGGCGACGAACCCGTCGACGGACGGTGGAATCTCGACGAGGACAACCGCGAGCCGCCGCCGAAGAAGCGCGTCACGCTCGGCGTCGACGCACCGTGGTGGCCCGAGGAGGACGAGATCGACGAGCAGGTCCGCACGGACCTCGACGAGATGGAACTCGACACCGTGGGCGAGGACGGCCCGCGGGTGTTCGCCGTCACCGCGGACGAAGCACGAAAAGCGGTGCAGCACTTCGTCTCCTATCGTCTTCCGGACTTCGGCAAGTACGAGGACGCCGTCATGACCGACGACTGGACGATGGCTCACTCGCTGCTGTCGGTGCCGTTGAATCTCGGGCTGTTGCAGCCCCTGGACGTCGCGGAGTCCGTCGAACAAGCCTGGCGCGACGGCGGCGCGCCTCTGTCGTCGGCCGAGGGCTACGTCCGTCAGATCCTCGGGTGGCGCGAATACGTCTGGCACCTGTACTGGCATTTCGGTCCCGAGTATCTCGACAGGAACGAGCTGAACGCTCACGAACCGCTACCGGAGTGGTTCGACGATCTGCACGGAGACGAACCGGTCGCGGCGTGCCTGTCGCACACTCTGTCCGAGCTCCGCGACCGCGGGTGGGTCCATCACATTCCGCGACTGATGATCCTCGGCAACTTCGCGTTGCAGCGCGGCTACGACCCGAAAGCGCTGACCGAATGGTTCGCGACGCGGTTCGTCGACGGCTTCGCGTGGGTCATGCCCGTCAACGTCATCGGCATGAGCCAACACGCGGACGGCGGTCTGATCGCGACGAAACCGTACGCGTCGGGCGGCGCGTATCTGAACCGCATGACCGATCACTGTGGCGGATGCGAATACAACCCGAAGAAACGACTGGGCACGGATGCCTGTCCGTTCACCGCGGGATACTGGGCGTTCGTACACAAGCACCGAGATCGGTTGGCACAGAACCACCGAACGGCGAGGCAGGTGTCGTCGATGAACCGGCTGGCCGACCTGGATCAGGTGCTCGAACAGGAGCGCCAGCGCGAGGTGTACTGAACGGCCCGTGGCAGAATCACCGAACATGTCGGGACCCAGTGAAGAAGCGTTCCCCGACTGGTTCGTCGAACGCTTCGCCGACTACTGGCAGTCCGGCGGCGCGTCGCGCATCGAGGGTCGGATCATGGGCTACCTGCTCGTCGACGAATCACCCGGCGTCACCGCCGCTCAGCTCGCAGAGGCGCTGAGCACCTCCCGCGGATCGGTGTCCAACTACATCCGACGCCTCATCGCACGCGGGTTCGTGAAACAGGTGCGGCGGCCGAGAGACCGGATGCACTACTACGTCATGGATTCCGACGTGTGGGGCGGCTTTCTCGAGAACGAGCACGCCTACCTCGAGAACCAACGCGCGCTCGCGACCGAGGCATTGAAGTACGCCGACCCGAACGGTCCGGCCTACCTCCGTGTCCTCAACATGCGCGACTACATGGGATGGATCATCGACAACCGCATGCTCCGCAGCGAGTGGACTCGGTTCAAGGAGGAACGGGACGGACGCTGACGCACTACAGCTTCCCGACGGCCTCGTCGATCATCGGCACGTAGCGTTCGAGTGCCCACGGCACGGTCAGCGGGTTGATGATCGACGACCCGGTCACGAACGGCTGCTCGGTCGGTGCAACGACGGACCCACGCCCGATGGCCGGAATCTGGTTGTAGGCGGGCTGGGCTTCGGTCTCCGCGCGGTTCTCGGCGTCCGAGTAGAACGTGAAGATCAGATCCGAATCGTTCAGCAGATTCGCGTTCTCGAGCCCGATGACCGCCGAGTCGGTGCCCTCGGTCTCGTCCAGCGTGTAGACGACGGGGTCGACCTCCAGGCCGAGTGCACGCACCATCGCGACGCGCTGCTCCTCGGCGAGGAACACACCGAGCGTCGCGGGCCCGGTGTTGTAGATGTACGAGAACGTGACGTCCTTGTACTCCGGATGTGCGGCGGTGGCGTCGGCGAACTGGCTCTTGATCTTCTCGATCTCCTCGGCGGCCTTGGCTTCCTCACCCATGGCCTTGCCGATGACGTAGATCTGGTCTTCCCACGTGATGGTCCACGGCTGCTCTTCGTACGCGACGACGGGAGCGAAGTCGTTCAGCGCGTCGAACTGCTCCTGCGTGATGCCGGACCACGGTGCGAGGATGAGGTCGGGATCGAGCGCGAGGACGGCCTCGATGTTCAATTCCGTTCCACCGGTGAATTGTTCGGGTAGCTCGTCGGCGGCGACTGCATCGTGAATCCACGGAAGATAGCCGGTGTCGTCGCTCCCCCACTGGTACTCCTCGATACCGACGGGCACGGTGCCCAGCGCGATGGCGGTCTCGGCGGACCCCATGCCGAGGGTGACGATGCGCTCGGGCTTCTCGCTGATGACGGCTTGGCCGAGCGCGGAATCGATCGTCACCGTCTCGAATTCGCTGCCCGACGCGTCCGCGGTGGTGTCGTCGGTCGACGAGCTACACCCCGCGACGACCAGGGCTGCAGCCAGGAAGCCGGACAGCATCGCGGTGCGCCGGAGAGGGAGGTGTCGCATCGAAGCCCTTTCGCTAGGTGAGCGCGAATGTATAGCCCTCTATACATTTCTGCTCACAGGCGGTTTACCATAGGCTTACCTACTATGAAATTTCAAATTCCGTGAAACTTCGATGCACGTACGGTGGTCCCATGAGCCTTCCCAAGCCAGGCCCCGATCGCACGGCAGTGGTGACCGGCGCGTCGTCGGGCATCGGTGAAGAGATCGCCCGCGAACTCGCCCGGCGTGGTCATGGCGTCACCCTCGTCGCGCGGCGCGAGGACAAGTTGGCCGCGTTGGCCGCCGAACTCGGCGAGACAGCGCACGTGCTGGCCGCGGACCTGTCGAAGCGCTCCGATCGCGCGGCATTGCTGGGCCGCATCGAAGCCCTCGGCCTGACGCCGGACATCCTCGTCAACAACGCGGGACTGTCCACGCTCGGGCCCGTCGCTGCGTCCGATCCCGAGGCGGAGCTCAACATGATCGAGGTCGACGTCGCATCCGTCGTCGACCTGTGCAGCCGGTTCCTCCCCGGCATGACGTCGCGACGACGCGGTGCGATCCTCAATGTCGCGTCGACCGCCGCGTTCCAGCCCCTCCCCGGTCAGGCCGGGTACGGCGCATGCAAGGCGTTCGTTCTGTCCTACACACAGAGCCTCACCGGAGAGCTGAACGGCACGGGCGTCACCGCGACTGCCCTGTGCCCCGGCCCGGTCGACACCGGTTTCGGTGAAGCAGCGGGTTTCTCGAAGGAGGACGCCGAAGCCGCACTGCCGTCGGTCATGTGGATGCCCGCCGACGCCGTCGCCAAGACCGGCGTCGACGGTATGGCCAAGGGCCAGATGGTCGCGATTCCGGGGACCGTCAACCGCGTCGCGTCGGTGTTCGCCGCGGTGACGCCCCGAAAGCTGTTGGTGCCCATCCTCGCTCGCAACCATCCCGGACTTCGGAGGGGACGATGACCCGTGAGATGACCGTCTCGGACAGCGTCGTGGTGAACGCCGATCCGGACACCCTGTACGCCGCCATCAGCGATCCCACGAAGATGGGCGACTGGAGTCCGGAGAATCTCGGAGCCGTCGTGACCGATCCACGGGACACTGCCTACGTCGGGATGCACTTCGTGGGCCGGAACAAGCGCGGCGGCGCGACGTGGGTGACCCGCTGCACGGTCACGGTCGCCGATCCGGGTAAGGCGTTCGAATTTCGCGTCCACGCGATCGGCGTGAAGAAGCCTCGCCTGAATGCCGCGAACGCCACGTGGCGCTACGACTTCGAATCCGTCGCCGGCGGAACGAAGGTCACCGAGACGTGGACCGACGACCGCCGAAAGTGGCCCGACGTCGCTGCCCTCGTGTTCGACAAGATCGTCACCCGCGGCAGGACGTTCCCGCAGTTCCAGCGTCGCAACATCCGGAAGACGCTGGACAACCTGCAGAAGGCATACGCGACGACGAGCTAGCGACCTACGCTCGCGAGAAGAGTCCTCGGACGTACGCCGCTTGCCCCGCGTGCTGAAGGTCGTCGGACACCACCGACACCAGGCGAACACCGAGGGTGACCGGCGGATCCCAGTTGTCGTCGACGACGCGATCGAGGTCCTCCGCGGTCAGCGACTCGACGTACGCCTTCGTCCTGGCGTGGACGGCGTCGTGATAGTCGCGGAGCAACTCCGCGCTGCTCGTGACGGCCGCGACGTCGTCGGAACTCTGTCCGTACCCGATGTCGCCGGCGTCGAAGGGAAGCGCGAACCGTTCGTGCCAGCCGTCCGCCGTCCAGACCTGCTCACTGCCCGCGACGCCGGCGACGTGATCGTCCTGCACGCGCGTGAGATGCCAGATCAACCACGCGACCGTGTTGGCGTCGGAATCCGGACGGAAGGAAAGAGCCTGGTCCGGAATGTCGTCGAGAGTGTCGTGGACGACGCCCTTGATGCGTTCGAACGCGTCGACGAGTACAGCGGCATGATTCATCGGGGCTCCTTCTGTGCGGCTTCGCACCCGTGCGCGGTCAGTTGGCCTCTGGACCAACTTTTCGCGCACGGGTGCGAAGCGCATACCCACGTTCGGAATTTTCATCACCGCGACGCCCGTTGCACAGAGAATGAAGGCAATTGCGTATACCGAGACCGGACCGTCCTCCGTACTGAACCTCGTCGAGCGAGAGCCCGGTGAGCCCGGTCCGGGTGAAGTCCGGGTCAAGGTCGTCGTGTCCGGCGTGAATCCGACCGACTGGAAGAACCGCACCGGCGCCACCGGCTCCCTCGGATTCGACGAGGTCGTACCGAACCAGGACGGGGCCGGAATCGTCGACGCGGCGGGACCGGGCGTCGAAGGTCTGGCCGTCGGCGACCGCGTTTGGCTTTATCTTTCCCAGTACCAGCGGCCGACGGGCACCGCACAGGAGTACACGGTCGTTCTCGCCGAGCATGTGGTGCGGCTGCCCTCCGAGGTGTCCTTCGACGTCGGCGCCAGCCTCGGCGTGCCTGCCATGACCGCGCACCGCGCGTTGACGGTGTCCGAGGACGGGCCGACGCGTCTACACCCCGGTGCGCTGCAGGGCAAGACCGTCCTGGTCGCGGGTGGAGCAGGGGCCGTCGGACATGCGGCGATTCAGTTGGCGCGGTGGTCGGGCGCGACCGTCGTGACGACCGTCAGCAGCCCCGAGAAGGGTGCACTCGCCACCGCGGCAGGCGCTCATCACGTCGTGAACTACAAGACCGGTGACGCCGAGGCCGAGATCAAGAAGATCGCGCCCGAGGGTGTCGACCTGATCGTCGAGGTCGCGCCCGCGCAGAACGCGAAATTGAACGCAGCTGTCGCCGGCAACCGTGCATCGATCGCGGTGTACGCGAACAACGGCGGCGACGCCTTCACCCTCGACATCCGGCCGCACATGATTTCGAACGCACGCTACCAGTTCGTGCTGCTGTACACCGTCGGCGACCAGGCGTTGAGGGCTGCGCAGGAGGACGTGAGCGAGGCAGCACGGGCAGGCGTCCTCGAGGTCGGTGAAGCGGCGGGCCTTCCGCTGCACCGGTATTCGCTCGAGGACACCGCGGCCGCCCACGACGCCGTCGAGAACGGTGCCGTCGGCAAGGTGCTGATCGACATCTAGGGGCCTTCGGCTCACGTGCGTGGGAATGTAGAGCGGGCTATACATTCCCACGCACGTGAGGCTATGCCGCCACCCCGTGAAACTGGTTCTCCGCCTGCAACATCCCGGAGAACCAGTCGTCGAGGGTGGCGTCGTCGATACGTGCGGGCAGTGCATCGACCTCACGCGCCAACGCCTCCACCTGCGCGACGAACGCAGGCTCGGTGTGCATGACGATCCAATCCTGCAGTGCCGGTTCACGTTCGACGTCCGACGCGAGCGCTTCGCGGCACCACGACAGGTACAGCGTCTCGGCCGCGAACATCCCGACGAGCGCTGCGGCTCGTCCGTGCTCACGCGCCAGACCCAATGCATACCTCGACAGCACCGACGACTCGGCCACCAGCGCATCGACATCGCCGTCGTACGGGAACTTCTCGCGTAGATCGGCGAAGTAGTCACGCTGCTCGCCGACGAGGTTGGACATCGACACGACGTGGTCGCGGGCGTCGTCCAACGACTCCGACTCCGCCACCACGAGACCGAGGATGCGCACGGCCGTCAGCACGAACGCCTCCTCGATCACCAGATATCGTCGAAAACCGTTGTCCGACAGTGTCCCCGCGATGGATTCGGCGATGAACGTCACCGCGCGCGACTCCGCGAGAGCTACCTGGTGACGCTCGATCAGCGCGGCCGCCCGACTCATTCCCCCGCTACCCACGTGATCAGGCCGTCGAACAGGTCGGTGTACCCCGCCCACTGCTCGCAGAACTCCGGGGGTGCCCAGTGCGGCGAGCAGTCCGACGTGAAGACCACCGAACGGCCCGTACCGTACTCCCCCGCCACGACGAGCGGGTCGCCGTTGATCGTCGCGGGCACGGCGGTACCGTCCTTCGCGACGACGCGGTTGTACCCGAGCAGTCCCGGCCATTCCGTTCCTGCGCCACCGAGTGCGGCGTGCGACGGGTCGTCGACCTGCGGCACCATGCCCGCGGGAGTTTCGACGCGATCGTCCTCGGGCAGCATAGTGACCGGCAGCGCGTCGGCCAACGCGGTCTGGCGAAACGCACCGCGAGCCTGGAAACCGGAGAACGACAGATACCCGCCGATCATCATCAACGCGCCACCGCCGGCAACCCAGTCACGCAACGCGGCGAGACGGTCCTCACCGGGCTGAAAACGGTCGAACACCCCCGGCGCCAACTGAATCGAGTTGGCGCCGATGTCCGACAGCACGACGACGTCGAACTCGGCGAGCGCCTCGGCTGTACCCGGGAACTGCGTCGGCACCAGGTGGGCCGGCATGTGCACGACGTCGTGGCCGCGCGAGGTCAGCGCGTCCTTCAGCGGCCCGACACCCTCGACGTACGAATGCACGGTGAACTCGTCGACGCCCTTGACGTGCGTGGACGTCGTCATCCAACTTTCGCCTGCGATCAGAACTTTCTTGCCCATGAAACTCTCTATCCTTTTCCGGCGTGCTCGAAGAGCGCCCTGGGGTTGTCTCGCATCAGCGAGGACACGT
The DNA here is from genome assembly GCF_019835205.1 of Rhodococcus sp. BP-261. NCBI lineage: Bacteria > Bacillati > Actinomycetota > Actinomycetes > Mycobacteriales > Nocardiaceae > Rhodococcus > Rhodococcus sp. BP-261. The sequence continues at coordinate 36,497 of NZ_JABUCO010000006.1, forward strand.
GCTCCGGTTCCATTCCGCCGCGCACCAATCGTGCGGCGAACGAGACCGGTACATAGGTGAATCCGTTGCCACCGTGCTTGCGGAGCATCGATTTCAGGAACAGGTCGTGGCTCAGCAGCAACTGCGTGCGGTAGCCACCGCCGACCAGACCCTGGATCGCGAGTGCCGTCTCCGCCGGGTACGGCGATTGCCCTTCACCCGGGAACTCGAACGGCATTCCGATCATGTCGAATTCGAGGTACACGCCACGGTCGGCGATCGAACACTGATATTCGGGGTCGTTGCCCGACGGGTCCATGTGGCACAACACCACCGAGCCCGGGTCGACGCCCATCTCGTCGACGACGATGTCGAGGACGTCGTGGCCGTACCGCTTCCAGCCCGGAAGGTGAACGAACAGGGGGACGTTCACTTCCCGCTGGGCCACACACGCCGCCCTGAGCGCTTTGGCCTCGTTGGGCGTGAACCACGGCGAGACACCGATCTCGCCGATCACGCCGGGACTCGGGCGGTCACCGGGCGCGAACTCCTCGATCAACGACGCCGCCAGCATGTCGACGCCGAGTTCCTCGACCTCGGCCGGGTGCGTGGATTCCAGGTACCAACCGCAGCCCATCACGACGCGGACTCCCGACGCCGCCGAGTATTCGGCCAGAATCCCCGGTCGACGGCCGATTCCCGGCGGGGTCAGATCGACGACCGTCGTTCCGCCGTTGTCCGCGAACGCTTTCAGGTCGTCGAGGACGGCAGCCGCGTCGTCGACCCGGCAGTTGTCGAGGCTGTGGTACGGGTTGTCGTGCAGCAGCCACGCGTCCTCGGCCCTGACCTGCCCTTGCAGAATCTCGGCGACACGCGGGTCGGAGGACTCGCTGTACGCCACCGATGCGTCGTTGTGCAGGTGTTCGTGCGGCAGAACGAGACCGAGCTCGGACGAGTCGATCGGGCCGGTGACCGTCTGTACTCTCACTGTCCGCCCGGCGCGTTCTGCAGGTGCTTCCACAGCTGCGCCAGCGAATGGCCGCGCATGTTGATCCAGATCGCGACCAGCAGAACGATTCCGGTGATGATCGGCGTCAGGAACGGGCTGACACCCAGCAGCGTGAGGCCGTTGGCGATGATGCCGGTCAGCACCGCACCGATGACCGTACCGACGACGGTGCCGCGGCCACCGAACAGGTTGGTACCACCGAGAACGACAGCCGTGATGACCGTGAGCTCGAATCCGTTGGCGGAGTTGGCCGATCCCGATCCGAGTCGCGCTGCGATGAGCAGACCGGCGATGCCGGCAGCGAGGCCGGTGAACACCAGCGTCATCATCAGGACGCGACGGGTGTTGACGCCCGAGCGTCGCACCGACTCGACGTTGGATCCGATGCCGGTGACGTAGCGTCCGAACCTCGTGCGGTTCAACGCGATCGCACCGATCACGACGACGATCAACGCGATCCATGCACTCGCCGAGAAGCCCAGCCACGACGCGGTGCCGAGCTTCGCGAAGTACGTGTCCGGCGTGATCGGGACCGAGAATCCCTCGGTGCGGTACAGCGCGATACCGCGAATGATCGACAGTGTCGCCAACGTGACGATGAACGGCGGAATACCTTGATACGCAGCGAGCCAACCGTTGACCAAGCCCCACGCCGCCCCCATCAGCGGAGCGGCGACGAACACGATCGACGAATCGACACCCGCCTGGATCAGTTCGGCGCTCATCGCGGCGACGAATGCCACCGTTGCGCCGACCGACAGGTCGATCTGCCCCGTCGTGATCACGAACGTCATCGCCACCGCGATGATGAGCACCGGCGCGATCTGCGTCGCCAGGTTCGAGATGTTGGTGAAGGTCAGGAACGACGACGTCGTCACCGAGAACACCAGTGCCACAGCGACAGTGACGGCCAGCATCGCGAGCGTCGGTTTGTTCAGCGACTGCCAGAACGTGGGCCTGGCCGCGAGCGTGCTCACCGACGGCTGTGCGCTCTTGTCGATGGTGATCATGCTTGTCCTCCCTGCGGAACAGGTGTGCGGGTGATCAGACCGACCAGCGACTCGATGTTCAGATCGCCGATGGGTACGTCGTCGACGCTCTCACCCTCGTACATGACGGTGATGCGGTCGCAGACCCGGAAGAGGTCCTGCAGTCGGTGCGTCACCAGGATGACGCCGACGCCCTGTGCTGCGACGTCGGTGATCAGCTTCAGCACCGATTCCACCTCGGCGACGGCCAACGCGGCCGTCGGCTCGTCGAGGATGAGTACGTCGGGTCGGAACGACACGGCACGCGCGATGGCGACGGTCTGGCGCTGTCCACCGGACAGTTGACCGATCTCCTGATACGTCGATTTCACCTTGACGTGCAGGTCGGCCAGGATCTCGGCGGCCTTGGAATGCATGCCGTGGCGATCGAGGAACGGGCCCTTCCGCGGCTCGCGCCCGAGGAACAGATTGCTGGCGACGTCGAGCGTGTCGCACAGCGCCAGATCCTGGTAGACGATGCCGATCTTCTTCTGTTGCGCGTCGAGCGGCGTCGAGAACTTCACCGGCTCGCCGTTCACACGCATTTCGCCACCGTCGTGTTGGACGGCGCCGGCAAGGATCTTCATGAGCGTCGACTTGCCGGCGCCGTTGTCTCCGACGACCCCGAGTACTTCCCCCTTGGACAGTCGAAGATCGACTCCGCGTAAGGATTTCACCGGGCCGTACGATTTGGTGATCCCGGACAGTTCGATCAACGGCGCGCTCGTAGGTGCCATCACTTCTCCAGGTAGTAGAGGTAGTCGTCGACATTGTCGGGGGTGACGATCTGCGTCGGAACCGGAATGTCGGCGGGCGCCTCGCGGCCGCAGCCGAGGTCGATGGCGGCGTTCATGGCTTCGTAGCCGAACTCGAAGGTGTTCTGCTGCACGACGCCCTTCAGCCAGCCTGCGTTCAGTGCGCTGACGGCCTGGTCGGACAGATCCCAGCCGACGGCCTGGACACGGTCCTGTGCGTTCTGGCTGTTCACCGCGGCGACCAATCCGATCAGCGCGGGCTCACCGGTCGCGTAGACGTACTCCATGTCGGGGTTGCCGGTCAGCAAGTTCTCGGCCGCGGCCTGCGCGTTCTCCTGGATGTTCCGGCCGTCGACGACGGTTCCGACGGTCATGCCCGCGGCGGACACGGTGTCGGTGAAACCCTTCTGACGCTCGAGCTGGACGGTACTGTTCAACGCACCGACGATTCCGACTGTGCCTGTGCCACCGGACATCTCGGTGAGGGTCGCGCCGATCTGCTTACCGCCCTCCTCGTTGGCCGTTCCGACCTGGGTCGACAGAGCAGGGTCGTCGACGACGGCATCGACGGCGACGACGGGGATGCCGGCCGCGTCTGCCTTGACGATCGACGGCTTGATGCCGTCGGTGTCGATCGCGTCGACGATGATCGCGTCCACACCGGAGGCGATCAGGTTGTCGAACGCGTTGGCCTGCGTGACCGAGTCGTCGTTGCCGCTGATGATTTGCAGGTCGACGCCGGTCCGATCGGCGATCTTCTGTGCAGCAGTGTTGATCTGGTTGAAGAACAGCGCCTGCAGGTTGATCGTCACGAGACCGACCTTCAACGTGCCGTTCTTGCCTTCGCAGGCTTCGGCGACGCGGCTGGGCTCCGGGATGGACGCCGCTGCGGTCGAGCCGTCGCCCGTGTCGCTGGACGACGCCGAGTCGCAGGCGGTGAGTGACAGCGCCAGTGCGGCGCCGACCACGAGCGGAAGAGCGCGTTTCATCATGGGATCTCCTGGAGGTCGAGTGAGCTGTGGTTCATGAAGGCGAGCAGTTCGGTGCGAGTCGGGCAGCCGCGCGGGCCGGCGGTCGCGCAGGCCAACGCGGCGGAGGCACCGGCGAGACGTGCCGCGTCGACAGGAGGTGTTCCCGCGTCGACGAAGGCGATATAGGTGCCGCAGAAGCAATCTCCGGCGCCGACGGCATCGATGACGTCGACCTGAACAGCAGGTTCGGTGGTGACCTCGCCGGTAGGGGTCACGAGGCTCCAGCCCCGCTCGCCGTCGGTGAGGACGAGGTAGGTGTCGTGCTGCGAGGCCAGCTCGGCGGATCGGGCGTCGTCGATGCCGAAGGCCCGCTCCCACAGGCTGCGCCCGACGATGACGTGATCGGCGAGCGCGAAGGCACGCAGCGCCGCGTCGCGATCCTCGCACCCGTCGAGATCGATTGCGACGTCGACGCCGTCGGGCAGACGTTCGGGAAGGAACGCCGCTCGGTAGCCGTCGACGAACAACCGTCCACCACCTGCGTCTGCGATTCTCCGTATCACCGCGGCGATCCGGCCCGCGTCGTTGGCGTCGTCCTGGCTGATGATCGAGCGATCCCCACCGTCGGCGATGAGAACCACGGCCGTCGACAGGAACGCGTCGCGCGGCGCCCAACTGGTGTCGACGCCGCCCCGTTCGAGATTCTCGAGAAACTCGGTCGACCGCACGTCCGGCCCGACGGCACCCGCGAAGAAGACCCGCGCGCCCATCCGTGCGGCCGACACCGCGGCGTTGGCGTTCATGCCGCCGTCGATAGAGACGATCGACGTGGCCTGGACACGCTCACCGAGCACGGGTACATGCGGAACCTGCACTGTCACATCGTTGTTGGCGTATCCGCAGAAGACGATCATGACTTACTTGCCCGCCGCACGAGCCAGGGTACGGACCTTGTCGCCTGCGACGCGGCCCCACCAGCGGCTGTTCTCCTTGACGGACGAGGCGATGATCGCACCGTCGCACTCTTTCATCAACGTCGCGACGTTCTCGGCGGTGATGCCGGACCCGATGATGACGGGCAGAACGGTGTTCGACTTGATCAGTGACACCTCGTCGACGGAGGCAGCGTCGCCGGTGCGCGAACCGGTCGCGATGAGCACGTCGGCGTCGAAGAATTCGGCATCCTCGGTCTGCTCCGCGATGGTGCGGTCGGCGACGATGGCGTGCGCACCGTGCTTGACGTGCACATCCGCGAAGATCCGCACCGGATCGGCGCCGATGCGATGGCGGAATCGGGTGGTCTTGGCAGCCTGACCCTCGATGAATCCCTCGTTGGCGACGTAGGCGTTGGCCCACTGGTTGACGCGAACGAAACTGGCACCTGCGGCCCACGCTGCGGCGACACCGCATTCACCCGCATTCGACAGGATGGAGACGCCGACGCTCTTGCCGAACTCGCCCACGACAGCCGCCGTCACGACGCCCATGCTGGCCGCGGTCTCGTATCCATGTTCACCGGGCTTGAGGAACGGTATGTCCCAATGATTTTCGACGATGACCCCGTCGAATCCGTTGTCGATGTAGGCGTGGGCCTCCTCCACGGCGAAGGCTGCGATCTCGGATACCGGCATGCCCTTGTAGTGCGGGCTCCCGGGCAACGCCGGAAGGTGAATCGCGCCGATGAGGGACGGGCTGCCGGTGAACATCTCGGCCAGCGCCGACGGCTTTGCCGGGAAGACTCCCAGCGAGGACGTACTCACGAAAACTGCTCCTTGGACTGAACTGCGGAACGTTCGGATGTAATCGATTGCCTTGCGTACATGCACCGTAGGCGATCGACACCTGGTTGTGTCAAGGATTTCTCGAGTCGTTTATGTAAACGATTGCCTCTATTGTGTTACCCAGGGTCTTCCAGACCCGTCGGTTCGCTGATCTCGCACTCGAAAGGAGACGAATGCGCAAGGCAACCATCCGCGACGTCGCAGAGCGTGCAGGCGTCTCGACGGCAACCGTGTCGAGAGCGCTGTCCGGCTCCCGACCGGTCTCGGACGAGCTGGCCCGAACCATTCGGAAAGCCGCCGACGACCTCGGCTATTCGGGCAACATCATCGCCAGCTCGCTCCGTCGCAGCAGGACGGACACCGTCGGCATGGTGGTGCCGAGCATCGCCAACCCGTTCTTCACCTCGCTCGTGGAGAACGTCGAACACGTACTGTCGCAGCGCGGCCTCCAGCTGTTCCTGTGCGATTCACGCTCCGACCCGGACGTCGAAGCGCAGCGACTGCGCAGTCTGGTGTCCCGTCAGGTCGACGGCATCATCATCAGCCCGTGCCACGGAGCGCGTTCCGCCGAGGCCGTGCGCACGAGCGCGAAGGCGCTCCCGGTCGTGCAACTCGACCGCTTCGCCAAGGACACGCACACGGACTGGGTCGGCGTCGACGACGATGCCGCGCAAGCACTCGTCATGGACCATCTCGACTCCCTGGGTGTGCGGACCGCAGCCTTCATCAGTTCGACACTGACCAACTCGTCCACCGAGCTACGCAGAGCAGGGTTCTTCCGCCACGCCGCGCGGGTAGGAATCGAGACGCGCGAAGAGTGGACGCTCCTCGGCTCGTACTCCATCGAATGGGGACGGGCGGCGTCACATACCATCTTGGACAACGACTCTCGCCCGGACGCCGTGGTGTGCGCCGACGATCTGATCGCGCTCGGCGTTCTGCAGTCGTGCAGCGCCCTCGGACTGTCCATACCCGGCGACGTCATGGTCACCGGCTTCGACGACATCCCGTTCTCGGCACTCAGCAGTCCCCCGCTGACGACGGTGCGTCAACCCCAGGAACGCATTGCGATCGAGGCCGCCCGTCTGTTGGATCAGGCGATGAACGACACCGTCACCGGCGCCGCGCACATCGCACTGAAACCCGAACTGGTAGTACGTCAGTCGACCGTCGGCCAGGCACGCGCCACCGCGGTGTAGGCCCGGGCGGCGGCGTCGACCTCCGCGAGCGAGACGCTCTCGTTCGCGGCGTGCATCAAGGCGGGAGTTCCCGGGCCCCAGACGACGATCGGTGCCGACGGCGCGGTAGCCGCCAGAATCGACGCGTCGGTGAAGTACGTGACCGGGCCGTCGGCGACAGCGGTGGCCAGCGAGCGCACCCACGGATCGCCGGAAGGCGTCCGCACGCCCGGGAGGTCGATCCGCGCCTCGACGCTGTGGACCTCCGGCTGACTGCGCCACCAGGCGAGCAGGTTCTCTCCGGTTCCGACGGTGCGATGGTCGACGATCACCTGCGCCGCGTCGGGCACGATATTCGGAGCCGAACCGCCGCCGATCGTGCCGACGTTGAACGTCTCGGCGCCGAGGAACGGGTCTTCTGCGAGAGGGAGTTCGGTGCGCGCACGGGCCAGCACGTCGACCAGCTTCATGATGGCGCTCTCGCCTTTCTGCGGCGTACTTCCATGCGCAGCAACGCCTTTCGTCGCGACGTCGAGCCACAACGCGCCACGATGTCCGAGGTGCACACCGTTCCCGGTCGCCTCCGGAACGATGACGGCACCCACCGAACAGTCGGCAACGGCATGCCGGGCCGCCTGCGCTCCGAGCGACCCGATTTCCTCGTCGCTCGTCAGCAGCAGCGCGATCGGGATACCGCGCTCGGCCGCGTCGATCACTGCAGCCGTCGCGGCGACGAGTCCCGCCTTCATGTCCGACGTACCCCGGCCGTGCAGTAGACCGTTCTCGACCGATGCGGCGAACGGATCGAACTCCCAGTGCACGAGGTCACCGGGTGGCACCGTGTCGACGTGGCATGCGAACACGAGTCGTGTCGCCGACGGCGGTGCATCGTTGGTGAGCAACAACCAAGGGTGCGCGCCGTCCGGTTCACCCTGGACGTCCACGGTGCCTACCTTCGACTTCACCACGGACACAACGGTCTCCATGGTCAGCCGCTGCGGATCCGGGTCGCCCGACACGGTCCGTCGGGCGACGAGTTCCTGGAGCAGTCCGGTCGAGTCCATGTCGTCAGTTCTACCGGATGTCGTCGGCAATACCGTTCTCGAGGCCGAGAAATTGGTGTCCACCCGTCGCATGAACGGTGACACGGGCCGACGGCAGGGCTGCGGCGTTCAGCGCGAGATGATCGAACGGTACGACGTCGTCGTCGCGGCAATGATGCAGCGACAGAACGGTTTCGGGCTCGGCGTCCCCGAGCGCATAGTCCGGCACGTCCCAACCGCGCGGCGACCAGTCCGGCATCGCGAGCACGACGGCCGTGCGAAGAGGTCGCGGCTCTTCCGCCAGAACGCGTACCAGAATCGACGCGCCGAAAGAGTGTGCGACGACACGGTCGTCGGGACCGAGCGCGTCCAGCCTGCGACGAAGGGGCGTCGCCCATCCTTCGAAGGACATGTCCTCGCCGGAGAATTCCGGCATGTCCGTCTCGAGACCGAGCAGCTCGCCGATGCCGTCGGCCAGCGGCCTGTCGTCGAGGTATCCCCCGGCGCCGTGAACGAAAAGCAGTCGCGCACTCATGATTTCGAAATGGTCGGCAGGGTCGACCACGGAAAGTTGATCCACCGGTCCGTTTCACGCCACGAGAAGTCGGGGGCGACGATGGACCGCGGTTTCGTGTAGATGACCGCCGACTTCACCTCGTCGGTGTGTTTCTTCAACAGTTCGACGACGAGGGCGAGCGTACGCCCGGAATCGGCGACATCGTCGACGACGAGAAGCCGCTTGCCGACGACGGCATCGGTGTCCAGTAGCGGCTCGAGCACGATCGGGTCCGGCAGCGTCTCCTCGATGTCGGAGTAGAACTCGACGTTCAGCGTCCCCGCGGCCTTGACGCCCATCGCGTAGGCGATCGCGCCCGCGGGGATGAGGCCACCGCGAGCGATGGCGATGACGATGTCCGGGACGAATCCGTCGTCGACGATCTTCTCGGTCAGCTCGCGGGACGCGGCGCCGAACGCTTCCCAGGTCAAGACTTCGCGCGCGGGTTCGCTCATGGTGGCGATTATGGCGCCTTCGGCACCCGTGCGCGCATAGTTGGCCCAGGTTGCAACTTTCCACTCACGCCCGGTTTGCCGATACAGCAAAACATGTTGCGCATTCCGCATTTCACTGGCACTCTCGTGACATGCACACACACGACGAGCAGCCCGTCTTCGATCAGCCGTTCTGGGACAACCTCTACACCGAGCAGGCGCAGCGCTGGAGCGGCAACGCCAATCCCGTCCTCGTCACCGAGGTATCGAAGCTGACGCCGGGCACCGCACTGGACATCGGCAGCGGCGAAGGTGGCGACGCGCGCTGGCTCGCCGATCACGGCTGGACCACCACCGGCGCCGACATCTCCGAGGTCGCGCTGCAGCGAGCACGCGACGAGCAGGGCGACCGGAACATCGAATGGCTGCACCGCGACCTACTCGAGTGGGAGCCTACGAGCCGATACGACCTCGTCACCGCTCACTTCTTCCAGCTCCCCGCCCACCAGACCGGGCCCGCGTTCCAGCGCTTCGGCCGTGCCGTCGCACCCGGTGGACATCTGCTCATCGTCGGACACAGCCCGAACGACCACCTCGCGTCGCAGCACAAGCACAGTCAACTGTTGTTCGACGTCGACGCCATCACGTCTCTGTTCGACGACGCGGAATGGACGACGGTCGTCGCCGAGGACCGGCCGCGTCCGGCTGTCGATCCCGACGGGACTCCCGCCGAGCGAATGGATGTGGTGGTGCTGCTGCGGCGTGCCGCGAGCTGACCGAATGTGGCCATCCGGTCACTCAGAGTGAGCGAGGGACGCCCTAGCTCTCGGGGGCGGGCGGAGGCCGGTCGGAGCGAATGTGGCCTTCCGGTCACTCGGAGTGACCGGATGTGACATTCGGTCGGGTAGCGGCGAGAGTGGACCGAATGCCGCTGAAGTACTACGTCCCGCTGACGATTTCGATGACCGCTGCACTGATCATCTTGTTCACGCCGGCGTCGGGAGTGCCCAGCGGGTTTCAGCACAGCGACAGAATCATTCACTTTCTCCTGTTCACCGCGTTGGCCTACTCGTCGCGGTTCGCGGGCATCTCGGTGGCGCGAACCGCAGCATGGATCGTCGCGTTCGCGGTGGCGTCGGAAATATTGCAGGCCGTCCTCCCCCTCGGCCGCACCGGCGGCGTGGACGACGCGCTGTTCGATGTGCTCGGAGTTGGTGCGGGTTTGCTGATTGCTGCCGCAGCGCTTCCGACAAGCTCCCGGCAGCAGCCCACTCTGCGGCACGAATAGTGGCATCATGTGGTGAGGATCGACGACGGGAGACTAGAATGCGTACCACTCTTGCCCTTGACGACGATCTTGTCGCCGAGGCTCAGCGCCTGACCGGCACCATGGAAAAAGCTGCGCTCGTCAGGGAAGCTCTCGGCGCGCTGATCGAACGTGAAAGCGCCAGAAGACTGGCACGCCTCGGCGGCACCGAGCCGGGCCTCACCAACACCCCGCGCCGCCGAAGCGAGCCCGCGTGATCCTGGTCGATACATCGATCTGGATAGACCATCTTCGTTCTGGAAACGACGACCTCGCCCACTACTTGACCCATCGGTGTGGTGCTCGTTCACCCCTGGGTCACTGGAGAAATTGCTCTGGGAAACCTCCACAACCGGACCGAAATTCTCGGGTTGCTGACGAACCTTCCGCAGGCGTCCGTCGCCGAGCCCGCCGAACTCTTCACCATGATCGAACGAGAAAGACTGTACGGCCGAGGGATTGGCTTCGTGGACGTCCAATTGCTCGCCGCAACAAGGCTGACGCCTGATGCCCAGTTGTGGACACGCGACAGAAGGTTGAGCAAGACCGCCGCTGCTCTTGCAATCCGCACTGTCTCAGGGTGATCTAGATTGAGACGCACGCCCCCAGCCGAGAGGAAGTGCGCCATGAAGTTCGCCCGCTCGAAGATCGCGGCCGTCACCACAGCAATCGCCGCAAGTCTGACGTTCGGCGCGGGCACGGCCGTCGCACAGGATCTGCCGACGGTCGTGCTGGTGCACGGCGCCTTCGCCGACGCCTCCAGCTGGGACGGTGTCGCCGGCGACCTTCGCGCGCGCGGCTATGACGTCGTCGTCCCCGACAATCCGCTGCGCGGACCCGGCTTCGATTCCGACGCGATCGAGGAGGTCGTGAACGGCATTACAGGGCCGGTGGTGCTCGTCGGACATTCCTACGGCGGAACCGTCATCACCAACGTGCATTCGCCGAACGTCGAATCGTTGGTCTACGTTGCCGCGTTCGTACCGGCGGCCGGCGAACCCGCGGCACTGGCGTTGGATCCGTTCTGGTTCGGACTGACCTCGCTACTACCGCCGGTGCTCGGGCTCGAGGTCGTCGAAGACTCGTCCAACATTCTCGGGAAGAACGTCGATTCCTTCATCGAGCCGACGCTGTTCAAGCAGTATTTCGCGCCCGATGTCAGCGACGAACAGGCCGCGAAAATGATTGCGACCCAGAAGTCCATTGCCGCGGTGGCACTTGTCGAACCTAGTGAACCGCCGTCGTGGGCGGGCACACCGAGCTGGGCGCTGATCCCCCAGCAGGATCAGATCATCCCGCCTGCATCGGAGAAATTCATGGCCGAGCGTGCCGGCGCGAAGATCACCGAGGTACCCGGGTCGCACGCGATTCTCGTGTCGAACCCGGGTGCCGTCGTCGATCTGGTGATTCAGGCGTCTTAGGCGCTCAGCGCACGTGCGCGGTCAGACTCCTGAGGTGTTCGTCGCCACCGCCGAGGGTGTGCTCGATCGCCACCAGCCGCGAAACATAGTGTCCCACCGGGTATTCCGCGGTGACGCCGATTCCACCGTGCAGCTGGATCGCTTCCTGCCCCAGCTTGCGCGACGACCGTGAGATCTGCAGCTTCGCCCGCGACGCGACCGTGGGATCCACGACGCCGTCGGCCAGATTCATCGTTGCGTAGAGCGACATGCTGCGTGCGAGTTCGAGCAGCACGTACATGTCCGCCGCACGGAACGTCAGCGCCTGGAACTTCGCGAGCGGAACGCCGAACTGCTTGCGCTGCTTGAGATAATCCGTCGTCAACCGCAATGCCTCTTCCATCGCGCCGACGGCCTCGGCGCACAGGGCAGCCTGCGCCCGCACCTCCGACGCGACGATGGCATCGGTCGCGTCCGAGCCCTCACCCAACGGTTCCGCAGCGACGTCCGAGAACGACAACTGTGCCGCACGCCCACCGTCGTGCGTGCGATACCCCTTGCGCGTCAGTCCCTGTGCGTCACCGTCGACCAGGAACAGTCCGACGCCACCGCCGGGCAACGCCGCACTGACGACGAGAAGGTCGGCATTCGCGCCGTGCGGAACCGGATTCTTGACCCCGTTCAACGCCCAGGCCCCGCCGTCCTCGGTCGCGGACACCGTGACGTCGATGTGCGGCCAGCGACTGCCGGTCTCGTTGTGCGCGAACGCAAGCAGCGTCGTTCCCTCGGCCACGCCCGGTAGGATTCGCCCCCGCTGATCCGTGCTCCCGACGTCGGCGATCAATCCGCCGGGGACGAGCACCGCGTCGAGAATCGGCTCGGGTGCCAGGCGTCGTCCGACCTCGGTCATGACGGCCATGATCTCGACGGGGCCCGCGTCCATGCCGCCGTCGTCCTCGGAGAAACTCAGCCCCAGCAGGCCGACCTCGGCGAGCTGCTTCCACACGTCGGTCGACCAGCCTGGGTCGTCGGCGACGATCTTGTTTCGCTTCTCCGTGTCGTACGCCCGGACGAGCACCTCACGGGTGGTGTCTCGGAGAAGTTTCTGTTCTTCGTTCAGTTCGAAATCCATGGCTGAAACCTCACAATCCGAGAATCGTCGACGAGATGATCTGACGCTGCACTTCGTTGGAACCGCCGTAGATCGACACCTTGCGGTAGTTGAGATACGTGGGCACCGATCGCTGTGCCCAGCCCTCGCTCTCGATGTCGTCTCCCGCCTCGTACGGCAGCGAATCCGGGCCGGCGATGTCCATCAGCAATTCGGTGACGGCTTGCTGCAGCTCGGATCCGCGCAGTTTCAGAATGGACGACGCCGGATTGGGCTTGCCGTCCGAACTACCCGACACCAAGCGCAGCTGGGTGATGTCCAGTGCCACGATGTCGTTCTCGAGTTCCGCGATGCGCGCGGCGAACAGCGGATCGTCGAGGAGCGTGCCGGTGCCGAGTTTCGTTGCCGCAGCGTGCTTCTTGGCCTCTTCCAGAGCAACCTTGGTGTGGCCGAGCCGGGTGATGCCGGTGCGCTCGTTGCCGAGCAGGAACTTCGCGTAGCTCCAGCCCTGATTCTCTTCTCCGACAAGGTTTTCCGCCGGAACGCGGACGTTCTCGAAGAACACCTCGTTGACCTCGACGCTACCGTCGATGAGCTTGATCGGGCGGACCGTGATGCCGGGAGTCTTCAGATCGATCAACAGGAAGGAGATGCCCGCCTGCTTCTTGGGCGCATCCGGGTCGGTGCGCACGAGAGCGAAGATCCAGTCGGCGTACTGGCCGAGCGTCGTCCACGTCTTCTGGCCGTTGACGATGTAGTCGTCGCCGTCACGGGTAGCCGTCGTGCGCAACGACGCGAGATCCGAACCCGCCTCCGGCTCGGAGAACCCTTGACACCACCAGATGTCCAGATTCGCGGTCTTCGGGAGGAACTTCTCCTTCTGTTCCTGCGAACCGAACGTCGCGATGACCGGACCGACCATCGACGCGTTGAACGTCAACGGCTCCGGCACCGACGCCAGCTGCATCTCGTCGAGCCAGATGTGCCGCTGCGCGTCCGTCCAATCCCGTCCACCGAACTCCGTCGGCCAATGCGGAACAGCGAGTCCGTTCGCGTTCAAGATCCGCATCGTCGTCACCACGTCTTCTTTGGTGAGCTCGACCCCCACCCTGTTCTTCTCGCGAATCTCCGCGGGAATCTCGGTGGTGAAGAACGTCCGCATCTCGTCGCGAAACGCAGCTTCCTCTTCTGTCAGGGCAAGATTCATTCTGGTCCCTCCGCTTCTAGCACCACAGCTGTCACCTCGACCGTACTCTCCGGTAACTGGTCTATTCTGCAGTAACTATGACTTTTCTGGCTCTGGTGCGGCACGGCGAAACCGACTGGAATCTGCACGGGCGCCTGCAGGGAAGCTCGGACATCCCGCTCAACTCGACGGGACGTGCGCAGGCACGCGAAGCCGGGTACGAACTCGACGATCGGCAGTGGGACCTTCTCGTCAGCTCGCCGCTCTCTCGGGCCGCCGAGACCGCCGACATCATCGGCACGCACCTCGGCATCGAACGCACGGCGACGTACCCCGATCTCGCCGAACGTCACTTCGGCGAGGCCGAGGGATTCACCGACTACGACGCCTACTCACGGTGGCCGCACGGCATGTATCCCGGCTTGGAACCCCGCCGGGACCTGATGGTTCGCGGTGTCCGAGCCGTCGACGAGATCGCGTCGACGCATCCGGACAAGTCGGTCATCGCCGTCGCGCACGGCGGGGTCATTCGCGCGATACTCGACGCGATCAGCGGGGTCGCGTCGCCACGCATTCTCAACTGTGGTGTGTCGACACTGACGCACGACGGGACCGAATGGACCGTGGAGACGATCAACGGTGTAGCCGCTCGAAGGGTCTGGTGACATGGAGATCGAACGACGAATCGACGAACTCGGGTTCGTGCTGCCCGAGCCGCCTCGGGCTCCCGAAGGATTCGAGTTCGCTTTCGAGTGGGTTCGGGTATGCGGCAGCCGTGTCTTCGTCTCCGGCCATTCCCCGCAACACGCGGACGGCACCCTCGCGGGCCCGTTCGGGGCCGTCCCGTCGGAGGTCTCGGTCGACGACGCCACCGACGCCGCGAGGGACACAGCGCTGGCCGCGCTGGCGAGTATCAAACGCGCCATCGGTGATCTCGATCGGATCAGCGCGTGGCTCACCGTCTCCGGCAGTGTCAACGCAGACCACGGATTCACGCAGACCACGACGGTGATGAACGGCTTCTCGGACCTCATCGTCCAGGTGTTCGGACCCGAGATCGGAGCACATGCGCGTTCCGCGATCGGAGTGGCTGCGCTACCGATGAACAACGCCGTGGTTGTATCGGCGGAGATCGAAATCGACGGCTAGAGAGGCCCAATGAAGCGCGCGTTTGCATTACTGGCCGCCATCGCTGCGCTGCTGGCCGTGGCCGGGTGCGGATCGTCGTCGGGACCGTTGCTCGAACAGATCGAGGACAAGGGTGTCATCGTCGTCGGCACCGAAGGGACCTACAGTCCGTTCAGTTTCCAGGGTTCCGACGGACAGCTGACCGGCTACGACATCGACGTCGTCAACGCGGTCGCGCAGGAATTGGGCGTGCGCGTCGAATTCGTGCAGACACCGTTCGACTCGATCTTCGCCGGCCTGGAGTCCCAGCGCTTCGACCTGATCGCGAACCAGGTGACGATCAACCCCGAGCGACAAGGCGCCTACGACCTGTCCAAGCCGTACACCGTGTCCGAGGGCGAGATTCTCACGACGGCAGCGAACACGTCGATCACCTCCACCGCCGACCTCGCGGGAAAGACGACAGCACAATCGTCGACGAGCAATTGGGCCGGAGTCGCTTCCGACGCGGGTGCGAACGTCGAGGCCGTCGAAGGATTCGTTCAGGCCGTCACGCTCGTCAAGGACGGACGTGTCGACGCCACCGTCAACGACAGCCTCGCGATCGCCGAGTACCTGAAGACGACGGGCGACACCGGGGTCAAGGTCGCCGCCCAGACCGGCGACACCAGCTACCAGGCGTTCGTCGCCCGCAAGGACACCGGGCTGATGGACGAGATCGATTCGGCCATCGACACGTTGCAGGCCGACGGCACTCTTGCGCAGATCTCCGAGAAGTACTTCGGCTCCGACGTCGCCGCACCCACCGCGGACACACAGGCGCCGACGTCCGACGCGGCCGCGTCGGACGGCCGATCGAAACTCGATCTGATTCTCGACAACCTGTGGCCGATGCTGAAAGCCACTGTCACGATGACCATTCCGCTGACCGCGATCAGCTTCGTGATCGGTCTGGTGATCGCGCTCGCTGTCGCCCTGGCGCGGATCTCGTCGAACAAGGCTCTGTCGAGCGTCGCGAGGTTCTACGTCTCGATCATCCGCGGCACTCCCCTGCTACTGCAACTGTTCATCGTGTTCTACGCGCTGCCCGAGCTCGGGGTGGTGATCGATCCGTTCCCTGCTGCGGTCGTCGCGTTCAGTCTGAACGTCGGCGGTTATGCGGCCGAGGTGATCAGAGCCGCGATACTCAGCGTGCCGAAGGGCCAGTGGGAGGCGGCCGAGACGATCGGCATGGGCTATCGGACGTCGTTGCAGCGCATCATTCTTCCGCAGGCCTTACGCACCGCCGTCCCGCCGCTGTCCAACACGTTGATCTCGTTGCTCAAGGACACCTCGCTCGCGTCGACCATTCTGGTGACCGAGTTGCTGCGCGTCGCACAGCTCGCGGCGGCACCGACGTTCGACTTCTTCGCGCTGTACAGCGTTGCGGCGATCTACTACTGGGTCATCTGCATGATCCTCTCGTTCTTCCAAGGCAAACTCGAAGTCCGACTCGACAGGTATGTGACGAAATGACCGATCTGCTCGACGTACAGGGTCTGCGTAAATCGTTCGGAGACAACGAAGTCTTGAAGGACGTGTCGTTCTCGGTGCCGACAGGCACGGTGACCGTCGTCATCGGGCCGTCGGGGTCGGGTAAGACGACGGTGCTCCGGGCGTTGAACGCGTTGGATCCGGCAGACGCGGGGATGATCCGGATCGGTGACGTGACGGTCGATTTCAACTCGTCGGTCAGCTCGACATCGCTCCGCGCCTACCGTGCCCAGAGCGGCATGGTGTTCCAGCAGCACAACCTCTTCCCGCACAAGACGGTGCTGCAGAACGTGATCGAGGGTCCCGTGATCGTGCAGAAGCGGCCGAAGGACGACGCCATCGCCGACGCACGCGAGCTGCTGAAGCAAGTCGGTCTGGCCGAGAAAGCCGACCAGTACCCGTTTCAGCTGTCGGGCGGTCAGCAACAGCGCGTCGGGATCGCACGGGCGTTGGCGTTGAAGCCGAAGCTGATGCTGTTCGACGAACCGACGTCGGCTCTGGATCCCGAACTGGTGGGCGAAGTGCTGTCCGTGATCAAAGGCCTTGCTGCGCAGGGGTGGACGATGGTCGTCGTGACACACGAGATCCGCTTCGCCGAACAGGTGGCCGACGACGTGTTGTTCATCGAGGGTGGCGTCGTCGTCGAGCGGGGTGCGCCGGCGAAGGTCCTACGGGATCCGTCGGAGGCCAGGACCAGGAAGTTTCTGGAGCGAATCCTCATGTGAGTGCGAATGTATAGCCCTCTGTACATTCGCACTCACAGGTGCGGCAGCACCTTGTCCACGGTGATCGGGAAATCTCGCACCCGCACACCCGTCGCATGGTAGACGGCGTTGCCGATCGCCGCCGGTGAGCCGACGATACCGATCTCCCCGATCCCCTTGCCGCCCATCGGATTCAGCTCGTCGTCGTTCTCCTCGACCCAGATCGCGTCGATGTCGGGCGTGTCCGCGCACACCGGCACGTGATACTCGGCGAGGTCGTGGTTGGAGAAGCCGCCGAACTCGCGATCGGTGTTGCCCACCTCCATCAGCGCCATCCCGAGCCCGAACGTCATCCCGCCGATCAGCTGCGATCGCGCCAACCTCGGATTCATCACCCGCCCGATCCCGTACACGCCGAGCATGCGCCTCACCCTCACCTCACCGGTGTCGACGTCGACCTCCACCTCGGCGAAGTGTGCGCCGAACGCCATGCGCGCCAGCTCTTTCTGCTCTTCCAGGTCGTCGGAGGTGTCGACGGACACCTCGGCAGGCCCTGTCGCATCGGCGATCGGCCCTACCTGTTCGACGAGCGTCCTGCACGCCTTGGTGACGGCCCAGCCCCACGACGAGGTTCCCGAAGAACCGCCGGCGCCAGGCGCTTTCGGCAGCGCGCTGTCACCGAGCTTCAGCTCGACGCGATCGGCGGATACGTCGAGCGCATCGGCGGCGATCTGCCGCAGCACCGTCCGCGCTCCGGTACCGATGTCCGACGCGGCCACGGACACCGTGATCGAGCCGTCCTCACCCAGCGACGCCGACGCCGACGACGGACTGATCAGCACGGGATAACTCGCCGTGGCGACACCCATCCCGATCAGTGTGCGGCCGTCGCGTCGGTGACCGGGGCGAGGGTCGCGCTCGGACCACCCGAATCGCTCGGCACCGGTACGAAGACACTCGACGAGGCTGCGCGACGAGAATCGGTTGCCGCTCGCGGGATCGACATCGGGTTCGTTCAGGATTCTCAACTCGATCGGATCGATGCCGACGGCGTAGGACAACTCGTCGATCGCCGTCTCCTGCGCGAGCATTCCGGGCGCCTCCCCCGGCGCGCGCATCCACCGCGGCGTCGGAACGTCCAGGACGGCCAACCGATGCGTCGTACGACGGTTCGGCGACGCGTAGATGTGGCGCGACGACTCGGACGTCTGTTCACAGAACTCGAACACATGCGACGTCTGCTGGAACGAATCATGCACGAGCGCGGTGAGTTTGCCGTTCTCGTCGGCACCGAGGCGGAAACGGCTGATAGTCGGCGTGCGATATCCGACGAGATCGAACAGCGACTGCCGCGGCAGTGCGAGCTTGATCTTTCGTCCGGTCGCACGGGCCGCCATCGCCGCCAACACCGCGTTGGGCCGCGTGCTGCCCTTGGAGCCGAAACCGCCGCCGACGTTCTCGGACACGACCCGCACCGCCGAGGAGTCGAGACCGAAGAGGGTCGCGAGATCGCCTTGCACCCCGGACGGCGCCTGCGTCGAATCCCAGACGGTCAGAACGCCGTTCGACCACTCGGCAGTAGTTGCGTGTGGTTCCATCGGGTTGTTGTGATTGGCCGCCGTCGAATACCACCGGTCGACGACATGAGTCGCCGACGCCAGCGCCGCATCCGGGTCTCCTTCGGTCACGTCCGTCGGAAATCCTGCGTTGACCGACTCCGGCGCGAACAGCGACGGATGCTCCGCCGACAGACCGTTGTCCGGCGTCTGCTCGTCCGCGTACGTAACCTGGACGCGTTTCGCTGCATCCCACGCCGCTTCCAGCGAGTCGGCGACGACGATTGCCACCACCTGACCGCGGTAGAACACCCGATCCGATTGCAGCACAGCGAGTTCGCCGTCCTCGATCTCACCGAGCTTCTCCGCGTTGCGGTGCCAGAGCAGGGTGACGGCATCGTCGGCTCGCACGTCGACGACCCTGCCCGTGGGTATCGTCGCGGGCACGATGGCGCAGTAAGCCGTGGCCGCGTCGACCGGTTGGTCGACTGCGTACCGCGCAGCACCGGTGACCTTGGCGATGCTCTCGGTGCGCGCGAGGGGCTGACCGATGGCTGCCGTGCTCATACCGATGCCTCCCTGCGGGTCAGTTCGGTCAACGCCTCGGTCACGAGATTGCGAACCAACGGGATCTTGAACGTGTTGTCGCGCAACGGATGTGCCGCCTTCAATTCGAGATCGATGGCCTCTCTGAACACCTCGTGCCTGGCGAGGCGCCCCAGCAGATCCCCCTCGGCCGTGTATGCACGCCACGGCTTGTGCGCAACACCGCCGAGCGCGATGCGCGCCTCGGTCACCTGGCCGTCCTCCACCCGCAACACCGCCGCGACGGACGCCAGCGCGAACGCATACGACGCCCGGTCGCGCACTTTGCGGTACATCGACATCGTGCCTGGGGGCAGCGCGGGGATGCGAAGTCCGGTCACGATCTCGTCGTGTTCGATCCTGGTGTCCTTCTGCGGCGTATCGCCGGGCAGGCGGTAGAGCTCGCCGATCGGAACCGTGCGTGTCCCACCGGGTCCCGCGACGACGACGACTGCATCGAGCGCCGTGAGCGCGACCGCCATGTCGGAGGGGTGCGTCGCAACGCAGTGTTCCGACGCCCCGAGAATGGCGAGGTTGCGATGCTCACCCTCGATTGCGGGACAACCGGATCCGGGCTCACGCTTGTTGCACGGCTTGCTCGCGTCCATGAAGTAGACGCAACGGGTGCGCTGGAACAGGTTGCCGCCGGTCGTGGCCATGTTGCGGAGCTGGCCCGACGCGCCGGACAGCAACGCTCGCGACAGCACCGGATAACGGCTGCGCACAACGGGATGCACAGCCAGATCGCTGTTGGTGACCGCAGCACCGACGTGCAGACAACCGTCGTCGGCGACGCCGATCTCGGTCAGCGGCAGGCGTGACACGTCGACGAGCGAGGACGGCTGCGTCGCACCGAGTTTCATCAGATCGACGAGGTTCGTTCCGCCACCGAGAAGAGAGGCGCCCGGGTCGGCAGCGAGTCGGGCTATGGCGTCGTCGACATCGGTTGCGACGTCGTAGGCGAACGTCCTCATCGGCCTGCCTCCAGCACCGCCGGAATGATGTTCGCGTAGGCGCCGCATCGGCAGAGGTTGCCGCTCATGCGTTCGCGGACCTCGTCGCGATCGAGTTCGACGTCGGCCTCGGGCGGGTCGTCGGTGACCGCGCTGGGCCACCCCTGTTTGGCTTCTTCGAGCATGCCGACGGCGGAGCAGATCTGTCCCGACGTGCAGTAGCCACACTGGAACGCGTCGTTGTCGATGAAGGCCTGCTGGACCGGGTGAAGAACATCTCCGTCGGCGAGACCTTCGACGGTGGTGATGTCACGGCCCTGGTACCCGATCGCCAAGGCAAGGCAACTGTTAATGCGCCTGCCGTCGACCAGGACCGTGCACGCGCCGCACTGTCCGTGATCGCAGCCCTTCTTGGCGCCGACGAGGTCGAGATGTTCGCGGAGTGCATCGAGCAGCGTGGTCCGCACGTCGCAGTCGATGTCGTGGTCGGCGCCGTTCACGCGGAGTGTGACTCTGCTCATGGCCGCTCGGTTACCCTGCGCCTGGGCCGTCAAACGTTCAAACGCCCTGCGGCCCAACGAAGGTTAGGGTATCCAAAAGATTACCCGTGCGCGCGAATGTATAGCGGGCTATACTACATTCGCGCGCACATGGGGGCTCAGGTGAAGGCCACGACCTCCTCGCCCCACGCCCGCCGGAGCTCGTAGTCCGGATCGTCGACCTCCCGGTCCTGCTTGTCGATCAACAGCGTCGTCCGTGCGGTCTCGTCGTACCTCGTCCACGGCTCGCGGCCGTGCGCGAAGTCGATCCACCGCTGCTGCATGCGCCGTGCGACGGTCTGCGCAGCTCTGCGACCGCCGAGTTTGTATGTCGGATCCTTCGGGATGACACCGAAGTTGCCGAACACGTACGGCACCTCGGTACCGTGCGTCGCGCCGATTCCGGTCAGCCTGAACAGCGGCGATGCATGGTCGAACCGATAGACGTACGTCGGAGCGACCCGGCTGTGCGCCTCCGCGATCCACAAGGTCGGCATGCGGAACGCCGCGTCCCGGGAGATCTCCATCGCCGTCTTCTTCGATGGATAGTGCGGGTACGCGAGCGCGATCTCCGCCTCCTCGTCCTCCGGCAACTGTGGGTGATCGGCGGCGATGGCCTGGAACATCTCGTGAATCTTGTCGGGTGTGATCGGCATCAACGGCGACTTCATCAACTTGAACAGCGACGCTTCGTCTCGGTTGGTCCCGATCAGCAGAGGCACCTGCACCTGCCTCCCCTTCTGGAACGACGCCACCGGATAGTGCGGCACGATGTCGCCGTCCACCGTCGGTGCCACCGCCAACGTTCCGGGCACCTTCGACGGAATGTCTCGAACCAGCTCGGCGCCGACCCGAACGAAGTCGTCGACGGACAGCTCGCGCAGGCGGTCCGCCTTCACCTCGGCCAGTTCGAGGAAACGCTCCGCGATCGACGATGCTCGCGCTGCGCCGTAGACGGACGTCGCAGGCGAGCTCTCCGCGATCGCACGATGAAACAAACCGTCGGCAGCAGGCGACGTCAGCAGGGTCGTGACGGCGCCGCCCCCTGCGGATTCACCGAACAGCGTCACGTTCGACGGGTTGCCGCCGAATGCACCGATGTTGTCGCGCACCCATTCGAGCGCAGCGATCTGGTCACGGAGACCCAGGTTCGTGTCGAAATCCCCGAACGACGAGAAGTCCAGGAAACCCAGCGCCCCGAGGCGGTAGTTGATCGTCACGAGCACGACGCCGCCCTGGCGAACCAGGTTGCGGCCGTCGAACATTCGTTGCGCAGACGACCCGATGAAGTACGCACCACCGTGAATCCACACCATGACCGGAAGCCCGCTCGCGCTCTTGCCCACCGGGTCATTCCGCAGGCTCCACTCCCGCTCCGGTGCCCAGACGTTGAGGGTCAGACAGTCCTCGTCGAGCGTCAATCCCGGATCGATCGGCATCGGACCGTGCGCGCTCTGCGGCGCGATGTGTCCGAACTCGGTCGCCGCCCGCACGCCCGTCCACGGTTCCGGCGGCCGAGGTGCCCGCAGTCGGAAATCACCGACGGGCGGTGACGCGTAGGGCACTCCCTTCCACACGACGATGCCGTCGTCGACGACGCCTTCCACCTGGCCGTACCGAGTCTGCGCGATCACCGTGCAATCATGCGTCACGGACGAGATCCACGCGGGGTGTTGAGGTTCGCCTTTTTCACGAGCGAACTATCGGTGATATCGCAGAACGACCGGAGGACGATGGAAACCGACCGGCCTACGAACGATCGGGCTTGTCGGTCAGAGCGGTATCCTCACCTGCTGCTATGTCGCGAAGCCACTGAGGGACGGGCTTGTTGTCGTATTCGCGCAGCTTGATGGACGCTCCTGCGGCGGCCGCGCGAACTCGGCGCTTTTGCTCCGGTGTCCAGGACCGGCGCGCTTCGGTGCTCGTCATGACTGCTCCTTGTAGGCACTGTGGGGTCCATTGTCGCTGGTGTGTTCGGTTTCTGCCAGGTCAGTGCCGGCTACCGTCACAGCGTAATCGGCCAGCGCCTGAAGTGTGTCCCGGTCAGTCCTGGCGATGAACGGGGTGCTCGCTCGATTGTCAGCGCGGGTTCGTTGGTCGACCGTCAGAATCACGCCGACGACGGCGAGTAGCCCGACCAACAGGGTTATCCAGGCTTGTGAGGGCAAGTGATGGCCTTTCTACCGGTCCGGGGCGGGGGAATGCCGGGACTGTAGGAGATCGCACCGACACGACGCCGCCGTTCCACCCGAGTCCAAGTCGCTTACAACCGGTCTCCAAGTGGACCCGGCCACAGTTCCTCCCATGACTACAACAGCCCGCAGAGCCTCTGCATCCGCTCTGGCGTTGATCGCCGGCGCCACCCTCCTGTCCGCATGTTCCTTCTCCATCGGCACCGGTGGCGACGCCGAGGCAGCTCCCGACGGCGCCGTCGAATTCGACGACCTGCAATCCGCGACGATCCAGCTCGAAGCGCTCGGCACCTTCGTCTCCCCGCAGGAAGGTGGATACGAGGCTGCGGGACGCGGTTCCGGATTCCTGATCTCGTCCGACGGTTACGCACTCACCAACAACCACGTCGTCACCGGTGCAGGCACCCTGAAGGTCTGGCGCGGCGGAGACCAGAGCGACACACTCGGCGCCCGCGTCGTCGGCTCGTCGGAATGCCTCGATCTCGCCGTCGTGAAGCTCGAAGGCGACGACTTCCCGTTCGTCGCCTTCCACGAGGGCGAGATCGACACCGCCGACGAAATCTACGCTGCCGGTTACCCTCTCGGCGATCCGACGTTCACGATGACCAAGGGCATCGTGTCCAAGGCCGACACGGCCGGTGACACCCCGTGGGCCTCCCTCGACCACGTCATCGAGCACGACGCGAAGATTCGCAGCGGCAACTCCGGTGGCCCGTTGGTCGACCCGGACGGCCGACTCGTCGGCGTCAACTATGCGGGCAACGACAAGTACGACACCAACATGGCCATCCATCGCGACGAAGTGCAGAACGTCGTCGACGATCTCAAGGACGGCAAGAACGTCCTCAGCCTGGGCATCAACGGCGAGGCACTGACCGACGACTCCGACACCGGCCTCGGCGTCTGGGTCAACTCGGTCGCGTCGGGATCCGCTGCCGACAAAGCAGGCATCGAAGCCGGCGACCTGCTGACCAGCATGGAAGGGGTCACCCTCGGAACCGACGGCACGATGGCCGACTACTGCAGCGTCCTGCGCACCCACGGCCAGGACGCGACGCTGTCCGTCGAGGTCTACCGCCCCTCGACCGATTCCTACCTACGTGGTCAGATCAACGGCGACGCGATCGAGGAAACCACCACCGTCTCGTCCCGGGTGTCGACTCCGCAGAGCGGCAGCAGCGTCTCGCAGACCAGCACCGGCGGGTTCACGACGGTCGAGGACAACGACGGTGTCGTCAGCGTCGACGTCCCGGCGGGGTGGAACCAGGTCGACGGCACCAAGTTCGTCGACGACCGGAACAACTACTTCTACGGCGTCGAAGCGAGCTCGAATCTCGAGCAGTACCAGGGCGGGTGGGGCGCGGTCGGCACGTCGGTGATGGCGTCCGACACCGCGGTGTCCAACTCCTCACCGGAGGATCTGCTGAACTGGGCGACGAAGTCTCTGCCGGAGTCGGGATGCGTCTCGACCGGCCGCGAGGACTACAGCGACGCGCTGCACACCGGCCGATTCGAGGTGTGGACCGGATGCGGCGAGACCGCAGCAACGTACATTCTCGTTGCGGCCAAGGCAGATTCGGGTCGCTACCTCACCCTGGTGGCCGTACAGGCCAACAGCGAGGCCGACCTCGACGCGGCGGACCGCGTGATGAACAGCTTCACGGTTGCGCTGTAGACAATTCCGACAGATCGAGGTTGTGCATTCGATTCACGATCGGATGCACAATCTCGAATTCGGCGCCTACGGCATTCTCCGCAATACTGACGTTCGGTTTTCTCGCTGACTCCGATTCCTCAGGAGTCTTTCGTCACCACCGTGAACGATCGGTGAATTCGACAAAGCGACCTACGGCCCTTTTGTTAAAGCCGAGAGTACTTTTCGTTACACCCTTTTGCGTGGTGGACCGAGCGTCTAGCGTGGGGTGCGGCGCACCGATGCGCCTGCTCCACACCCCTCATTGCAAGGAGTCACCATGTTCGACCTCGCATTCCTGTCCGATTTCTTCGGCGCCTTCTCCGACCTGTTCGGCGCATTGGACTTCTTCAGCGGATCCGCTGAACAGTAAAACGACTGCGCTGTTTCTATTTACAGCTCGGTCCGCGATAAACCGAATGCCTCGGATCGAATTCGATCCGAGGCATTCGTATATCCGGTCTGAAACCGGGCAACCTTGCGCATCGATGAACCATCCACACCGTCTATCAGCTGTGGCGGGCCATCGATGCCGAAAGGGAGGGGACGGCGAGCAGATCAGTTGCGCGGACGCTTACCCCGCCGGTCGCCGCCGAACTTGCCACCGCCGCGACCACCGCGGCCTCCCCCGGGAGGACCCTGGTCGGGCTGCAGCTGAATCAACACGCCGCTGATTCTGGTGCGTCGCAAGGCTTCCATGGTCTCGTCGGCCAAATCGGCGGGAAGTTCGACGAGCGAGTGATCGGGCCGAATGCTGATGTGCCCGAAGTCGCTTCGACGCAAGCCGCCCTCGTTCGCGATGGCGCCGACGATCGCACCGGGCACGACGTGATGCCGCTTGCCGACGGCGATGCGGTACGTCGCCATCGCCTGTCCGGTCTTGCGGTGATGCGAGCTGGCCGCATCCTCGTCGAAGCTGCGGGGCGGGCGCGGTTCGCGCTTCTCGCGAGGAGCACGCGGCGGGGCGGGCGGCTCCGGCTTGAGCAGGAATTCCTCGCCGTCCCGTGACTGGACGGCCAGCGCGGCGGCGATGTCGGCGAGCGGCACGTCGTGCTCGCGCTCGTAGTCCTCGATGAGCTTGCGGAACAGACCCAGGTTGGGCGAGTTCAGGCTCTCGGTGATGGAGTCGCCGAACTTCTGGACGCGCTGCGCGTTGACGTCGTCGACGCTCGGCAGTTGCATCTCGGTGATGGGCTGACGCGTCGCGCGCTCGATGGCCTTGAGCAGATGCCGCTCCCGCGGCGCGACGAACAGCAGTGCCTGACCGGCGCGGCCCGCGCGACCGGTACGGCCGATGCGGTGCACGTACGACTCGGTGTCGTGCGGGATGTCGTAGTTGATGACGTGCGAGATGCGGTCGACGTCGAGACCACGGGCCGCGACATCGGTGGCGACGAGGACGTCGATCGTGCCGTTCTTCAGCTGACCGATGGTCCGCTCGCGCTGCGCCTGCACGATGTCGCCGTTGATCGCGGCCGCCGAGAATCCCCGTGCGCGCAACTTGTCGGCGAGTTCCTCGGTGGCCTGCTTGGTGCGGACGAACATGATCATCGCTTCGAACTCTTCGACCTCGAAGATTCGAGTGAGCGCCTCGAGCTTGCGCTGATGCGCGACCTGCACGTAGCGCTGCGTGATGTTGGGCGACGTGGTGGTCTTGGTCTTGACGGTGATCTCGACCGGGTCGTGCAGGTACTGCTTCGAGATCTTGCGGATCGCGGGCGGCATGGTGGCCGAGAACAACGCGACCTGCTTGTACTCGGGGGTGTCCGACAGGATGCGCTCGACGTCGTCCTGGAAGCCCATCTTCAGCATCTCGTCGGCCTCGTCGAGGACGAGGTACTCGAGCTGCGACAGATCGAGCGTCCCCTTCTCGAGGTGGTCGATGACGCGTCCCGGCGTTCCGACGATGATCTGCGCGCCCTTGCGCAGCCCCGACAGCTGAATGCCGTAGGCCTGGCCGCCGTAGATCGGGAGGATGTGCAGACCGGGGATGTTGGCAGCGTACTTGCCGAACGCCTCGGCTACCTGCAGCGCAAGCTCACGCGTCGGCGCGAGAACCAGCGCCTGCGGGATCCGACGTTCGACGTCGAGGCGCGACAGGATGGGGATCGCGAACGCTGCGGTCTTACCCGTTCCGGTCTGCGCGAGGCCGACGACGTCACTGCCGTTCATCAGCGGCGGAATCGTGGCGGCCTGGATCGGCGACGGAGATTCGTAGCCGACGGCATGCAGAGCCTTCAGGACTCTCTCGTCGATACCGAGGTCCGCGAACGTCGCCTGTGCGCTGTCGTCGGACGAAACCGGGCTGGTGGAACTGGACTCGTCAGACGTCACGGCGGCATCCTGATTCGGCTCTGTTGTGCTCATATACAACCGAGTTTAGTCCCTGTCATGAACCGCCGATGACCTCGTGGCTGGATTGTCGAGCGAACGGCCGTCCGGCGTTCTAGCGTCGACAGTGATGATGTTCGCCGATCGTATGGAAGCCGGCCGCATCCTGGCCAAGGATCTCGGTCACCTCGCAGGGCAGAATCCGCTGGTACTGGCGCTGCCACGAGGCGGCGTGCCCGTCGCGGCCGAGATCGCCTCCGCGCTCGGGGCCGAACTCGACGTCATTGCTGTCCGCAAGCTGGGAGTACCGGGACAGCCCGAACTCGCGATGGGCGCGATCGGTGAGAACGGCACGCTGATCCTGAACCGCGACGTCATCGATCACCTGAGGATCACGGCCGACGACATCGACCACGTCAGACGTCAGGAAGAGATCGAGCTCGCGCGGCGTGCGCAGCGGTGGCGACGCCACGGCCCACGCTCGCGTCGGGGCAGGCTCGCGGTGATCGTCGACGACGGGATGGCGACCGGTGCCACCGCGGAGGCAGCCTGCCGCGTCGCCGCTGCCGAAGGTGCGGCGGGAATCGTGTTGGCCGTCCCGGTCGCGTCGCCCGACGCGGTTGCCCGCATCCAGCCGCTCGTGAACGAGGTCCGGTGCCGCGTCGACTCCCACCTCGACGGCGTCGGCGCTGCGTACGGCGACTTTCACCAACTGACGGACGACGAGGTCACCGCCCTGCTTCTGTGACCGAACCGACACTCGGTGTCGAGAATGTGACCCGTTACGGTTATTGTGCATTCGAGTCACACCTAACTCCGCAGGACAGGTCGGAAATTCGCAAACCGGACAACCATCGGTAGTGCACTACGGCTCGGAATGTGATGAAATGCACACCTATACGTCAGTTTTTCGGAGGGGATTCAAGTGCGCGAATATTCTGTGCCGGCATCATTCACCATTCCTGATGATGTCTCGATGGCCGATACCGTGTTTCGGTACGAGAAGGAGTCCCCCAACCTGGTGCCGTTCCAGCGTCTCGTGAACGGCTCCTGGGTCGACGTCACCGCGAAGCAGTTCGCGCAGGAAGTGGCAGGCGTCGCCAAAGGCCTCATCGCATCGGGCATCGAACTCGGCGACCGTGTCGCCATCCTGTCGGCCACCCGCTACGAGTGGGTCGTCCTCGACTACGCCATCTGGACCGCAGGTGGCTGCACCGTTGCCATCTACGAGACGTCCGCACCCGATCAGGCGCAGTGGATTCTCGAGGATTCCTCGTCCAAGCTCCTCGTAGTCGAGACTCCCGCCCACGCGGAGGCGTTGAAAGAGGTCACCGAAGGCGCCGCCGAGCTGCGTGAGGTTCTGCAGATCGATGCAGGCGCGCTCGACGAGTTGACCACCCGCGGCGTGGACGTCAGCGACGAGGACCTGCATGCCCGCCGCGGTCAGGTCACCGCGTCGTCGCCCGCGACGCTCATCTACACGTCCGGAACCACCGGTCGGCCCAAGGGTGTGCAGCTCACCCACTCCAACTTCTACGCCGAGACCAAGGCCGTTCAGCTCGCACTCGGCGACGCGATGAAGGAGGGCAGGCGGACGCTGATGTTCCTCCCGATGGCACACGTGTTCGCCCGTGCAATCTCGTTCGGCGCATTCGAGTCCAAGACGACCGTCGGACACACCTCCGACATCTCGACGCTGCTCGACCAGTTCGCCCTCTTCAAGCCCAACTTCATCCTGTCGGTGCCGCGTGTGTTCGAGAAGGTCTACAACTCGGCGAAGCAGAAGGCGCACGACGGCGGCAAGGGCAAGATCTTCGACAAGGCTGCCGCCACCGCGATCGAGTGGAGCGAGGCCAAGGACAAGGGCGGCCCCGGCCTGGTGCTGAACCTCAAGCATGCGCTGTTCGACAAGCTCGTCTACTCGAAGCTCCGCGCTGCACTCGGTGGCGAATGCGACCGCGCGGTGTCCGGAGGCGCAGCACTCGGCGCACGGCTGGGCCACTTCTTCCGCGGCGTCGGCATCCCGGTCTACGAGGGATACGGACTCACCGAGACCAGCGCGGCCGTCACCGTCAACACCACCAAGGACCAGCGCGTCGGCACCGTCGGTAAGCCGATCAACGGCCACGCGGCGAAGATCGCCGAGGACGGCGAACTGCTCGTCAAGGGACCGGTCGTCTTCGGTGGCTACTGGCACAACGACAAGGCGACCGCCGAATCCATCGTCGACGGCTGGTTCCACACCGGCGACCTCGGCTCGATCGACCAGGACGGCTTCGTCTCGATCACCGGCCGCAAGAAGGAAATCATCGTCACCGCGGGTGGCAAGAACGTCGCACCCGCTGTGCTCGAGGACGCACTTCGAGCGCACGCCCTCATCAGCCAGTGCCTCGTCGTCGGCGACGCCAAGCCGTTCATCGGCGCGCTGATCACGCTGGATCCCGAGGCGCTTCCCGGGTGGAAAGAACGCAACAGCATCGCCGACGGCATCGCATTCGACGAACTGTCGAAGCACGCCGACCTCGTCGCCGAGATCGACAAGGCCGTCGCCGACGCCAACAAGAAGGTCTCGAAGGCCGAGCAGATCAAGAAGTACAAGATCCTCGAGGTCGACTTCACCGTCGAGACCGGCGAACTCACGCCGACGATGAAGCTCAAGCGCAACATCATCCATCAGGAGCGTGGCGCCGAGATCGAGGCGATCTACGCCAAGTAGTCCTTTTCGTGTGACGTGCAGGTACCCGGCCTGCACGTCACACGTGAGAGAGCAGGAAATCCGCGGCTTCGAGCGTGACCGTGCGGTGGACCTTCTCGTGCAGAAGATCGTGGCCGGCGTTCTCGAACTCCCTCAGCCGGGCACCGGGGACGGACGGGATCCACTCGCGCACCGCGTCGATCGGGGCCATCCGGTCGTCGACACCGTGCATCGCCAGCAACGGCACCGTCGACGAGTTCAGATCCCCGGCCTTACCCGTCGTCGACGTCGGAGTTCCGCACAACACTGCGGAGACGAAATGATCCGGATCCTTGTGGAGGGCTGCTATCGCCGTCGCCGCGCCGAGGGAATGACCCATCAGAGCCATCGGCACGCCCGCGCGCTCGGACCTGGCGATCTCGGCGAGCTGTAGCGCGTTGTCGGCCAGACCACCGATCTGCGACGCGTCGGACAACTCCCCTTCGGTCAGTCCGTGGCCGACGTGGTCGACGGCCCAGACATCGATGTTCTCGCCGTTGAGCACGCGGGCGAGACGGTGGTAATGACCGCTGTTCTGTCCGAGACCGTGAAGAAACACCAGGACAAGACGTGGATGAGCTGTGGTCCACGAGCGGTAGTGGACAGCACCGGTGACTCCTTCGAAAAACGGCATTCGACTATTTTGCCTGGCTCGGTTCGATGTCGCAGCAGTCCCCTACAGTTGTCCGCGTGTTCCTCCTCGACGACCGGGTGGTCTTCAGCGCGAGCGACCTCTCCGCGGCAGCGGTGTGCGAGTACGCGCTGCTGCGCACGCTCGACGCGCACCTCGGCCGTGTCGAGGCAGGCGTCGCTGCTGCCGACCCGATGCTCGAACGCACATCGGCGCTCGGATTCGCGCACGAACGTCGGCAACTCGAGGCGTTCCAGAAACAATTCGGCGCCGGTGTGTCGATCATGCCGCGGCCGGAGCGCACGCGTGTCGCCTACGCCGACGCGAACGCGGCCACCGTCGAAACGGCGTTGTGGGGCTACGACGTCCTGTACCAAGCGACGTTCTTCGACGGACGATTCCTCGGATTCTGCGACTTCCTCGTCAAGGAGGATCGTGGCTATTCGGTCTACGACACGAAGTTGTCCCGGCACGCTCGGGTGCCTGCGTTGCTCCAGCTCGCCGCGTACGCCGACGCACTCGAGCGGAACGGCATCGAGGTCGCCGACTCGCTGCACCTGATGCTCGGTGACGGCACCACCACCGATCACGCGCGCAAGGACCTGCTGCCGGTCTATCGTCGTCAGCGCGCACACCTCGAGGACATTTTCGACGAGCACATCGCCGACGACGAACCCGTCGACTGGGCCGATCCGCGGTACACCGCGTGCGGCAGGTGCGACGCGTGCGAAGAAGAAGTGGTCGCGCGCGACGACCTTCTTCTCGTGGCGGGACTGAGCGGTGGCCATCGAGCACATCTGATCGACGCGGGCATCACGACGACGAGAACACTTGCAGCACACGACGGTTCGGTGGACGGAATCTCGCATCGCATTCTGACCAACCTGCGTTCGCAGGCGGCTCTGCAGCTCGCGCAGGCCGACAGCGGCGTCGCCGAATACGAGATCTTCGACGCCGACGCACTCGGCTCGATCCCGGAACCGGACCCCGGCGACATCTTCTTCGACTTCGAGGGTGACCCGTTGTGGGCAGAGCCGGGTTCCAACGACTGGGGTCTCGAGTACCTGTTCGGCGTGCTCGAAGCCGACGGCACCTTCCTGCCGTTCTGGGCACACGACCGCGCGCAGGAACGCCAGGCGCTCGGAGACTTCCTGGACTACGTCGTCGAACGGCGTCGACGCTTCCCCGGCATGCACGTCTACCACTACGCGGCGTACGAGAAGACGGCCCTGCTTCGACTCGCCGGACGTTACGGCGTCGGCGAGGACGTCGTCGACAATCTGCTGCGGCAGAACGTGCTCGTCGACCTCTACCCGATCGTCCGGTCGTCGATGCGGATCGGCGAACGCTCGTACAGCATCAAGAAACTCGAACCGCTCTACATGCCTGCCGATCGCGACGGCGACGTCACCAATGCGGCCGCGTCGATCGTCGAATACGCCAACTGGTGCGACCTGCGCGACGAAGGCCGCACCGAGGAGGCGGACGCCGTCCTGTCGGCCATCGCCGACTACAACGAGTACGACTGCGTCTCCACCATCCGGCTGCGAGACTGGTTGCTGGAGAGGGCATCCGAGGCAGGCGTCACACCAGATCCGATCTCCGAGATCCCCCTCGAGATCGACGATCAAGCGTCACCACTCGAACAGTCGCTTCGAGACTTCGCCGGCATCGGCGAACGAGACGCGGTGCGGCAGGCCGTCGCGCTGTACGGCGGATCCATCGGATATCACCGTCGCGAGCGAAAACCGTTCTGGTGGGCTCATTTCGACCGGCTGCAGAAGCCGATCGACGAATGGGCCGACGCTGCAGACGTATTCGTGGTCGAGTCGGGAACGATCGAGTCGGAGTGGTCGAAGACGACCCCACGGCAGAAGTTGCTCCGGCGACGTCTTCGTCTGATCGGCAACGGCGGCGTCGAGAAGTCCGTGCGACTGCTGTACGACCTGCCTGCCCCGGACGGCCTCGAACAACCGCACCCGACGTATCGCTCGTGCAGCCGAGGCGATGTCGTGGAAATCGGAGACACGTTCGTCGTCGTCGACGAGAAGCTCGCCGCCGGTGCGGACCCGTACGCCGACCTCCCGATGGCTTTGGCTCCGACGTCGCCGATTCCGTCGGCGAGTCTGGAAGCCGCCATCACCGCTGCCGCCGAGGAGGTGCAGCGGGGACTGCCGGACCTTCCGCGGACCGCCGTCGCCGACCTGACCTCCCGAGCGACACCGAGAACACTGTCCGGCAAGCCACTTCCGACGCTCGTCGGCAGCGACTACATCGGGGCCATTCGCACCGCATTGCTCGATCTGGACAACTCGTACCTGGCCGTCCAGGGGCCTCCCGGAACCGGCAAGACGTACACGGCCGCATCCGTCATCTCGACCCTGGTACGCGAGCATCGGTGGAAGATCGGCGTTGTCGCACAGTCGCATTCGGTCGTCGACAATCTACTGCAGGGCATCGCGAAAGCCGGTGTTCCTGCGCAGCAGATCGGCAAGAAGAAGGCACCCGACGGACTCACCGAACTCCGTGAAGGCGATTACCCGTCGTTCATCGGGGATTCCGTGGACGGCTGCGTCGTCGGCGGCACGGCGTGGGACTTCTCCAACTCGAATCGCGTCGAACCCGGCTCGCTGGATCTTCTCGTCGTCGACGAAGCGGGACAGTATTCACTCGCGAACACGATCGCGGTCGCGCAATCCGCTCGAAATCTGTTGCTGCTCGGCGATCCTCAGCAACTACCACAGGTCAGTCAGGGCACGCACCCCGAACCGGTCGACGAGTCCGCTCTGGGCTGGCTGTCGGCGGGGCACGGCGCACTGCCCGAGGACCGCGGCTACTTTCTCAGTCGCACATGGCGCATGCACCCCGACCTGTGCGCACCCGTGTCGGCTCTGTCGTACGAGGGCAAGCTCTTCTCGAACGAGGCGCACACGCTGCAGCGGAACCTCGTCGGACTCCGCGCGGGCCTGCACACCGTGTACGTCGACCATCACGCGAACACCACCGACTCCCCCGAGGAAGCCGACGAGATCCGTCGACAGATCGAGAAGCTCGTCGGCAAGCAGTGGACCGACCCGAAGAACCACGACGGAAGCCGGGGCCTCGAACCCACCGACTTCATCGTCGTCGCGCCCTACAACGCGCAGGTGGCCCGCATTCGAGAACACCTCGACGGCGCCGGTCTGGGGGACGTGCTCGTCGGAACCGTCGACAAGTTCCAGGGCCGTGAGGCACCGATCGCGATCGTGTCGATGACCGCGTCCAACCTGGGTGAATCACCCAGGGGCGCAAGCTTTCTCCTGTCGAAGAACCGACTCAACGTCGCGATCTCGCGCGGACAGTGGGCGGCATTGCTGGTGCAGTCGTCGACGCTGACGCAGTATCTCCCGTCGACACCGCACGGCCTCGAATCGTTGGGCGCATTCATGGCACTCGGCGAGACCGGCTAGCCGAAGTTCTTCCCCTCGCCCCGGTAGGTCGGCACGGTGGTGACGCTGCCGTCGGACTCGACGATGTGCAGCGCGTCGAACCGCTCGCACACCTCGCCTGCCTTGGCGTGCCGGAACCAGATACGGTCGCCGATCGAGATTCCGGCCCCGGCAACGGGTGTCTGTACCTCGCCTGCACCCTCGTTGCGCAGCAGTTTCAATCCGCCGAGCAGGAGGCCGCGCGCCGCGGACGAGACGGCGACAGGCGTCGGCACCCTCGATTTCGACGCAGGCCCCGACGCGATGTACCCGCCGCCGAACGCCGTCGCCACCGAGCGAGTGGGCGTCCGAACGACCGGAAGTGCGAAGTACAGAGCAGGATTGGGCGCGAACGCCTTGTAGCGGTCGAACAACGTCGGCACGAACAGACCCGAACCTGCCGTCACCTCGGTCACGACCGGGTCCGCACTGCTCACCTCGAGCGAGCCGGTCCCACCGCTGTTGACGAACTCCAGATCTCCGACGACGCCCGTCACTGCGTCGACGACAGCTCCTCTGCGCGTGCGTAACTCGGCGGCCGACGCGCGCTTGACCAGCTCGATGGCCACACTCGAATCGGGCAACCCGGCAATCTGCGCTTCGTAGAACATGATTCCGACGACGCGGAAGCCGCGGTCCTTCGCCCGCGCCGCGAACCGGGCGACCTGGTCGGGCTCACGGAGCGGCGAGCGACGCACCCCGAGATGCAGTGGCCCGATCCGCAGGGACGCGTCGACGTCGATGCAGATACGCGGCTTGATCCGGTCGGAACCGGCGGCGGCACGGATGATGTCGAGGTGGGCCACGTCGTCGACCATCAGGGTGATCCGCCCGGACAGCACTCTGTCGCGGGTGATCTCGGCGATGGAGTCGGCGTCGACCGTCGGATATCCCATCAGAACGTCCTGCGCACCGAGCCGGGCGAGCCAGAGCGCTTCGGCGGGCGAGTAGGTCATGATCCCGCGAAAGCCGCCTCCTGCAGTCAGATTGGGACCGAGAACCCGTTCGAGCACGGCTCGGGTTCGCACCGACTTCGCCGCGACGCGCACCGGCATGCCGCCTGATCGACGGCACAGGTCGGCGGCATTGGCGTCGAGCGCGACGGCGTCGACCGCCGCGAACGGTGGTCGGAGCGACTCGGTGGCGCTTGCGATGCGGTCCAACGCGGTACGGCCGTGCACGGTTCGTGGCAGCAGTGATGTCACGGAGTTCCTCGTCCTGTCGTCCGAAGGCAGTGTCCTCACACTTCTACAGCCTTCGAGGCGATGATGCCGGACAGATCGTCGAGAGCGGCGATGACCGCCACGTCGTCGTGGTCGACCAGCCACCGCAGGATCAGCCCGTCCACCGTCGCCATACCGAAACGCGCCACGGCCTCGATGGGCTCGATCCACCGCGTGCCGGTGAACTCCGAGCAGCGTTGGAAGAACAGCAGGGTCTCGTCGTCGCGGATGCGGTACTGCCCGGTCGCGATGGACGCGGCCAACTCCGACCCCAACGCACGATGGCGTAGCAGGTAGGTCTTGATCTCGTAGGACAGAAGCTGCCGGTCGGCGGTCTTCTCGACGATCGGCCAGATGGCGCTGAGCCCGCTGTGCACGAGTTCTCGCAGACCCGGAACCCCCGGCAGATTGACGGAGTCGGTGAACGCAGCCTGCAGCGCTCGCGTCACGTCGACGACGAGGCCCTCGCCCATCGCGATGACGAGCGACTCCTTCGACTCGAACAGGTAGTACACCGCCCCCTGGCTCACCCCCGCTTCGTCGGCGACACCGCGGACGGTCAATGCTTCGATTCCGACCCGTTCGGCGCGATCGAGGGCAGCCGAGACCAGCTGTGCACGCCTCGTGTCCGCCGACAGCCGGGTCTGCATGCCCCGATAGTAAGCGGGCAGCCCCTCTGCGGACTGGCGATTGACCGTGTCGACGGTGCACATTCATAGTTGTGCGATGAACGGAGTCGAGTGGCGGAACTGGGCCGGGAATCAGAGCGCTCGCCCGCAGGAGGCGGTGAGTCCGAAAACCGTCGAGGAAGTGCGACGCACGGTCTTCCATGCCGGCGAGACCGGACTGCGCGTCAAGTGCGTCGGCGCCGGCCACTCGTTCACGTCGATCGCGGTGACCGACGGAATCCTCGTCGACCTCGACCGGTTGCAGGGCATCGAATCCGTCGTGCCGATGCCCGACGGTTCTGCGTCGGTGACGGTGTTCGCCGGGACGCGTCTGCGCGCGCTGAACGCATGGTTGTGGGACCTGGGCCTTGCGATGACGAACCTCGGCGACATCGACGAACAGTCGATCGCGGGTGCCATCTCGACGGGGACGCACGGGACCGGACGACGATTCGGCGGCATCGCGACTCAGGTACAGGCACTGGAGATGGTGACCGCCGACGGCAGCGTCGTGACGTGTTCCCGCGACTCGGAGCCGGACATGTTCGACGCGGCCCGCGTCGGACTCGGCGCGCTGGGCATCATCACGAAGGTCACGTTGCGATGCGAGCCGGCGTTCGCGCTGCATGCCGTCGAGGCGCCGTCGACGTTGACCGGCACGCTGTCGTCGCTGCCGGACGTCGTCGAGCAGACGGATCATTTCGAGTTCTACTGGTTTCCGCACACCGACCGGGTGCTGACGAAGACGAATACTCGGTTGCCTGCCGACAGTCCGTTGGCGCCACTCGGTCGTGTCAGGGCTTATCTCGACGATGAATTGTTGGCGAACCGTGCATTCGAGATCGTCAACCGCGCGGTGACTCGTTTCCCGGCCGCGATCCCACGGGTCAACGCCTTCTCGTCGAGGGCACTGTCGGCGCGCGAGTTCACCGACCGGAGTTATCGCGTGTTCGCGTCCTCGCGCACCGTTCGGTTCCGCGAGATGGAATATGCGGTGCCTGCGGAGTCGATCACGTACGTGGTGCGCGAGGTGGATCGATGGCTTCAGTCGTCGGGTTTCGCGGTGGCGTTCCCCGTCGAGGTGCGCTTCGCGGCCGCCGACGACATCTGGCTGTCGACGGCGAACGGCCGCGACAGCGCGTACGTCGCGGTGCACCAGTATCACCGGCGGGAGCACCGCGAGTACTTCGACGCGGTGGAGAAGATCGCCCGCAGCGTGGGCGGGCGGCCGCACTGGGGGAAGCTGCACTCGCAGACGGCGAACGATTTCGCCGAGATGTACGAGCATTTCGGTGACTTCGTCGCGATGAGGGACAAACTCGATCCGGGCGGGATGTTCGGGAACGAGTATCTGGCAGCTGCGCTGCATGTGAGCAGAAATGTATAGAGGGCTATACATTTCTGCTCACGTGTTGTCCGGACTTCTCGCTGCCGCAGTCGTTCTCGGCGTCGGCGAACTCGTCGCCGTGCCGTTCGGGCCGAACTCGTCACCGTTCTTCGCAGTCGGATCCGCCGTCGTCGACAACACCCCCGAAGCGGTACGGGAGTGGGCGATCGACACGTTCGGCACGTCGGACAAGACTGCCCTGTTCGTCGGGATGGCGGTCGTCATCGCGTCGATCGCCGCTGCGGCCGGGGTGCTGAGACGGCCGTGGGGAGCAGTGCTGTTCGGGGTGCTCGGGGCGGTCGGCGTACTCGCCGCCGTCACACGCAGCACCGCCACTCCCCTGTCCGCACTACCGACGATCATCGGCGTCGCGGCGGGGATCGTCGTACTGAACGCCCTTCTGCGAACCGAAGAACCCGTCGCCGACGGTATGTCGCGGCGTAGTTTCCTCGGCCTTGCCGTCACCGCCGGAGTCGTCGCCGTCGCGGCAGGCACCGCAGGCCGGCTTCTCGGCCAGGCGCGTGACGTCACCGCCAACCGACTCGGCTTCAGGCTCCCAACGCCGACGCCTCAGCCCCCGATCCCCGCGGGCGCGGACCTGCGGATCGACGGGCTGGCGTCGTACATCACGCCGAACGACGAGTTCTATCGCATCGACACCGCACTGGTAGTGCCGCAGGTGGCGTCGGAGGACTGGTCGCTGCGCATCCACGGGATGGTGGACCGCGAACTCGAGATCACGTTCGCCGACCTCGCGACGAGGCAGGCCGTCGAACGCACCGTCACGCTCACGTGTGTGTCCAACATCGTCGGCGGCGATCTCGTCGGGAACGCCACCTGGATCGGCTACCCGCTGAAGGACCTGCTCGAGGAGGCCGGAATCCAGGACGGCGCGGACATGGTGTTGTCGTCCAGTCACGACGCCTTCACCGCGGGCACGCCGCTCGAGGTGCTGTTGGACGGCCGCGACGCGCTCCTGGCCGTCGGCATGAACGGGCAACCGCTCCCCGTCGAGCACGGCTATCCGGCACGTCTCGTCGTACCCGGCCTGTACGGGTACGTGTCCGCGACGAAGTGGGTCACCGACCTCGAGATCACCCGATTCGACAAGGCCAGCGCCTACTGGACCGACCGCGGCTGGGGTGAGCGCGGCCCGATCAAGACCGCGTCGCGCATCGACACCCCCAAGCCAGGAGCAGCGGTCGACGCGGGAACGGTCGTCGTCGCAGGCGTCGCATGGCATCAACACACCGGAATCTCCGGCGTCGACGTGCAGATCGACGACGGAAACTGGGTGGCAGCAACACTGTCCGAGGAGTACTCGACGGACACGTGGCGACAGTGGACCTACGAGTGGGCCGCAACGCCCGGCCAGCACACCATCCGTGCCCGCGCGACCGACGGGAACGGCGACATCCAGACGTCGATGACGGCCGACACCGTGCCCGACGGGGCAACCGGCTATCCGAAAGCGTTCGTCACCGTCCGATGAAGGACGCCTTGATGCTGTTGTCGTACAGGATCTCTCGCTCACGAGCCGTCAGACCGAGCGCGGTCTCGAGGGCGGCGAAGTTGTCGTCGACGTAGCCGCCGAAGTACGCCGGATCGTCCGAGTTGACCGTGACGATCAGACCGCGCTCGATCATCTGCCGGATGGGATGCTCCGACAGATCCTCGTACACCTTCAACCGCACGTTCGACAGAGGGCAGACCGTCAGCGGAATCTCCTCGTCCACAAGACGATTCACGAGAGCGTCGTCCTCCAGACAGCGGACACCGTGATCGACGCGTTCCACACCCAGCAGGTCGAGGGCCTGCCAGATGTACTCCGCCGGGCCCTCCTCCCCCGCGTGCGCGACGACGTGCAAGCCCTCGGCTCGCGCCTTCGCGAACACGTCGACGAACAACGACGGCGGGAAACCGGCCTCAGCGGAATCGAGGCCGAGCCCGATGATCGGGGCCTGCATCGCGAGCAGATCGTCGAGCAGCTTGTTGGCATGCAGCACCGGTTCGTCCCGCAGAATCGACGCGATCAGCCCGCTCTTCACCCCGAATTCCCGCTCGCTCGACGCCACCGCATCGGACAAGCCCTCGACGACGGCCTCGAGCGCGACACCCCGCGCCGTGTGCGCCTGCGGATCGAAGAAGATCTCCGCCTGCGTCACACCACCTGCGGCAGCACGACGGAAATACGCGCGCGCAAGATCACCGAAATCCTCGGCAGTCCTGAGCACCGACATGTTGGCGTAGTACAGATCGAGGAACGACTGCAGATCCGTGAACTCGTACCGGGCCGCCAACTCGTCGATGTCGTTGTACGGCAACGCAATTCCGTTGCGCTCGGCGAGTGCGAAGATCTGCGGAGGCTCCAGCGAACCTTCGATGTGCATGTGCAGTTCGGCGAGCGGGGTAGTCATCGCAGAAAGTCTACTTACCGATGTACGTCGCCTTCCCCGGGCCGTTCGCCAGGAAACTCTTCACCGCACCCTTCAGGTCCTCGGTCTCGAACAGCGCCCCCGACACGCCCGCGGTGATCTCGTCCGCATGAGCGACACCACCCGAACGCCACGCTGCCACGATCTTCTTGGTGGCAGCGTGAGCCACCGTCGGTCCGGCGGCCAAGCGCTCGACCAGGGTACGGGCAGAGGCGTCGACGTCGTCGTGGATGCTGTTGACCACGCCCCACTCCTTCATGGTGGCCGCGTCGTAGAGGTCGCCCGTCATCACGAACTCGCGCGCACGTCCGGAGCCGGCGCGTTCGGCGAGGCGCTGCGGGCCACCCATGGACGGGGTGAGGCCGACGACGATTTCCACGAGGCCGAACTTGGCCTTCGGTGACGCGACGATGATGTCGCAGGCAAGGGAGATCTCGAACGCGGCCGTCAAGGTCAGTCCGTGAGCCGCGTAGACGACCGGGCACGGCAACGCTTCGAGCGGATGCGCGATCTCGTCGAACAGGCGACGCCACAGATCGGCGCCCTGTTGGGCCGACAAGCCGTCGAAGACATGCACGTCGACGCCCGCCGAGTTGACCTTGCCCTCGGCCCTGAGCAGCACCGCGCGGGGTGGATACGCCGTCAGATCGGCGATGTTCGCGCACACGGCGTCGAACATCGCTTGATCGA
This sequence comes from Rhodococcus sp. BP-261, assembly GCF_019835205.1. Classification (NCBI taxonomy): domain Bacteria; kingdom Bacillati; phylum Actinomycetota; class Actinomycetes; order Mycobacteriales; family Nocardiaceae; genus Rhodococcus; species Rhodococcus sp. BP-261. The sequence continues at coordinate 76,683 of NZ_JABUCO010000006.1, forward strand.
ACAGATTGAGGGGCCCGTGGTCGAAGGTCAACACTGCGACCTCCGCACCGGCATCGGTGGTGTACCTGACGAGCGAAGTGGGTTGGTCAGCCATGGTGTCAGAGTGCCATACGCTGCGCGACGCGTAGTTACCGACGAGTATATTGCGTCTCGATTACCGTTACCTGGAGGAACACACATGAGGCGCAGCCTGTTCGAGAAGGACCACGACGCGTTCCGCGAATCCGTCCGCGAGTTCGTGACACGCACCATCACTCCCGTCGAGGAAAAGCTGATCGAGCAGCGCTTCATCGACCGGGAGATCTGGCTCGAAGCAGGGCGCAACGGCTTCCTCGGCCTCGAGGTGCCGGAGGAATACGGCGGCAGCGGCGCCGAGGACTACCGCTTCAATGCAGTCCTCGGTGAGGAACTCGCTCGATCGAGCGCCGCCGTGGCGTCGTGCTTCGGCATTCACTACGACATCGTCGCCCCGTACCTCGTCCAGCTGACGACCGAGGAGCAGAAGAAGCGCTGGCTGCCCGGCTTCTGCAGTGGCGAACTGCTGACGGCGATCGCGATGACCGAGCCGTCGGGCGGATCGGACCTGGCGTCCCTGAAGACCACCGCAGTGAAGGACGGCGACGACTTCATCATCAACGGGTCGAAGACGTTCATCACCAACGGCAACAGCGCCGACCTCGTCATCGTCGCCACCAGGACCACGCCCGAGAAGAAGGCGCGCGGCATCACGCTGTTCGCCGTCGAGAACGGAACCGAAGGCTTTTCGCGCGGACGCAAGCTCGACAAGGTCGGTCAGCCCGAATCGGACACGGCCGAGCTGTTCTTCGAGAACGTGCGGGTGCCGTCGTCCAACATGATCGGCGAGTTCGACGGCGGCTTCATCCACATGATGCAGCTGCTGCCGCAGGAGCGCATCAGTGCGGCGGTGGCGAACCTCGGTCACGTCCGGCCGATCCTCGAGGAGACGCTCCAGTACGCCAAGGACCGCAAGGCATTCGGTCAGGCGATCGGCTCGCTGCAGTGGAACAAGTTCCTGCTCGCCGAGCTGGTCACGAAACTCGATGTGGCACAGGCGTTCGTGGACAACTGCATCGTCGCGCACGGCAACGGTGAACTGACCGCCATCGACGCCGCCAAGGCCAAATGGTGGACGTCGCAGGTGCAGAACGAGATCCTCGACCACTGCGTCCAGCTCCACGGCGGCTACGGCTTCATGAACGAGTACCGCGCTGCCCGAGCCTGGAAGGACGCTCGGGTCACCAAGATCTGGGCAGGATCGAACGAGATCATGAAGGAACTGATCGGCCGGGATCTAGGGCTGTAGGCGCCTTCGGCGCACGTGCGCGCGAATGTATAGAGGGCTATACATTCGCGCGCACGAGGCGAAGCCGCCCTAGCCGACCACCAACAACAGATCGCCGCCATCCACCTGTGCGCCGGCCGCGATCGGCACCCGCGTGATGACACCGGCCCTCGTCGACGTGATGGACGCTTCCATCTTCATGGCCTCGATCGTGCCGACGGTCTCGCCCACCTCGACCGTGTCGCCCTCCTTCACGGACAGCGTGACGACGCCGGTGAACGGGGCGGACAGGTGTTTCGGGTCCGCGCGGTCGGCCTTCTCGGCCTGCGTCGTCGACGACTCGACGCCGCGGTCGCGCACTCGAACCGGACGTAACTGCCCGTTCAAGATGCACAGGACGTTCCGCATCCCATCCGTGTCCGGCTCCGAAATCGCCTCGAGGCCGATGATCAACTCGACGCCCTTCTCGAGCTGCACGCGATGTTCTTCGTCTTGCCTCAGTCCGTAGAAGTATTGGTTCGTCGACAACTGAGACGTGTCTCCGTACTCACGTCTATGCTTCTCGAACTCGCCGGCCGGACCGGGAAACAGCAAGTGGTTGAGCGTGTTCCGCCGTCGGTCACCCGGCTCGCCCAATGCAGCGATGTCGCTGTCGCTCAGCTGCGTGACGGCGGGTCTGTCCGGACGACCGACGAGCGCGCGGCTACGAAGCGGCTCGGGCCATCCGCCCGCGGGCTCACCGAGTTCGCCGCGCAGGAAATCGACGACCGAATCCGGGATGTCGAGGCTCTGCGGCTGCTCGGCGAATTCGGCTGCGGTCGTGTCCGAACCGACCAACGCAAGTGCGAGGTCGCCGACCACCTTGGACGACGGCGTCACCTTGATCAGTCGCCCCAGTTCCCGATCGGCACCTGCGTACGCGGTCTCGATGTCCTCGAATCGATGCGACAGTCCCAGCGCAGCTGCCTGCTGACGCAGATTCGACAACTGACCACCGGGAATCTCGTGCGTGTAGACGCGGCCCGTCGGGGCCGGGATGCCGGACTCGAACGGTGCGTACATCGAACGCACTGCCGCCCAATACGGTTCGAGGTCGCACACCGAACTCAGGTCGATACCGGTGTCACGGTCGGTGTGTTCGGTGGCTGCGACGATGGCCGACAACGCAGGTTGGCTGGTGGTTCCCGCCAGCGCGGCGCTCGCACCGTCGACCGCATCGACGCCTGCCTGCCATGCCGCAAGGTACGTCGCCAGCTGACCGCCCGGGGTGTCGTGGGTGTGCAGATGGACCGGCAGGTCGAAGCGCGAACGAAGCGCCCCCACCAACGTCGCTGCAGCCGCGGGGCGGAGCAAGCCTGCCATGTCCTTGATCGCCAGGACGTGCGCGCCTGCGTCGACGATGCTGTCCGCCAGCCGGAGGTAGTAATCAAGCGTGTACAGGGTCTCGTTCGGATCGGACAGGTCACCGGTGTACGACATGGCGACTTCCGCCACTGCGACACCGGTGTCACGAACGGCATCGATCGCCGGTCTCATCTGATCGATGTTGTTGAGCGCGTCGAAGATTCGGAAGATGTCCACGCCTGTCGCGGCAGCTTCCTGCACGAATGCGTGCGTGACGCGGTCGGGATACGCCGTGTAGCCGACCGTGTTGCGTCCCCGAAGCAGCATCTGCAGGCAGATGTTGGGCATCTCCTTGCGCAACGTCGCGAGCCGCTCCCAGGGATCCTCGTGCAGGAATCGAAGGGCGACGTCGTAGGTGGCTCCGCCCCATGCCTCCACCGAGAACAACTGCGGCGTCAAACGGGCGACATGAGGTGCGACGGCAACGAGGTCGCGTGTCCGCACACGCGTCGCCAGCAACGACTGATGAGCATCTCGGAACGTCGTGTCGGTCACCGCCAGCGCCGACGATGCACGAAGATGGGCTGCGAAGGCGTCGGGACCCAGAGCCGCGAGCCGGTCACGTGAACCTGCTCGAGGTGCCGCCGCCAGATCGACGGGTGGCAGTTTGTCGACAGCGTAGATCGACGACGGGCGTTCTCCATGCGGACGATTGACGGTCACATCGGCCAGGTACCGCAGAATCTTCGAACCGCGGTCGGCAGAGACGTTCTGCGTCGACAGTTCAGGGTGTTCCTCGATGAACGTCGTGGTGACGCGCCACGCCTCGAAGTCCGGATCACCCAGCACCGCCTGCAGGAAGGGGATGTTGGTCGCCACGCCGCGCACACGGAACTCCGCCAGAGCGCGCCTGGACCGCGCACATGCCGTCGCGAAATCACGTCCGCGACAGGTCAGTTTCACCAACATCGAGTCGAAGTGCGAACCGATCTCGGAACCGACTCCGACGATGCCGTCCAGCCGGATACCCGAGCCGCCCGGAGTGCGGTAGGCGGTCACTTCGCCTGTGTCGGGCCGGAATCCATCGGTCGGGTCCTCTGTCGTGATGCGACATTGCAGAGCAGCACCGTGAACCGAGATGTCGTCCTGCGTCAGTCCCAGATCCGACAGAGTCTCACCCGACGCGATACGCAACTGCGACGCCACGAGATCGACGTCCGTGATCTCCTCCGTCACCGTGTGCTCGACCTGGATGCGGGGATTCATCTCGATGAACACGTACCTGCCGTCGGGGCCCAGAAGGAACTCGACCGTGCCGGCGCACGTGTAGCCGACATGCTTCGCGAAGCGGACGGCGTCGTCGCACATCGATTGTCGCAGAACAGGATCGAGACCGGGCGCGGGAGCGACCTCGACCACCTTCTGATGCCGCCGCTGCAACGAGCAATCTCGCTCGAACAGATGGACGACCTCGCCCGTCGAATCGCCGAGGATCTGCACTTCGATGTGGCGTGGGTCGACCACCGCCTGTTCGAGGAAGACGGTTCCGTCCCCGAACGCCGTCTCGGCTTCGCGGGATGCGGCGCCTATCGCATCGCGCAACTGCCCGGGCTCGGCGACGCGTCGCATGCCGCGACCTCCCCCGCCCGCGACCGCTTTGACGAACAACGGGTACTCGATACGTTCGGCGGCGGCAACCAACTCGTCGACGTCGTCGGACGGAGGGGTGGACGCAAGGACGGGCAGGCCCGCAGCCTTCGCCGCTGCTACCGCACGTGACTTGTCTCCGGTCAACCTCAGAACCTCCGGCGACGGTCCGACGAACGTGATGCCCGCGGACGCACACGCCGCCGCCAATTCCGCGTTCTCGGAGAGAAATCCGTAGCCGGGGTAGACGGCGTCCGCACCCGACGTCCTTGCCGCGTCGAGAATCGCGTCGACGGACAGGTACGCGCGCACCGGATGGCCCACTTCACCGATCTGATACGACTCGAACGCCTTGGCGCGGTGCGCCGACTTGCGGTCTTCGAAGGGATAGACGGCGACGGTGGATGCGCCCAGCTCGACCGCTGCACGGAACGCACGGACGGCGATTTCTCCGCGGTTGGCAACGAGGACTTTCTCGAACATGGTGGCCCCTCTCGGGTGAGCCTGAGCCGGCGGGCGCCGCGACGACGGCGGCGCGAGCGATCGTCGCTCACCGGGATACGACCCGAGTCTCGCACATCTATCGATTCGATACTAGATCTGAACTAAAGTTACTGAAACCAGATCTTCTCTCGATTTTCCTGGTCAACTTGCCGCGGGAAATCTCTGTACATGGTTTCATTGGCACGAACTTTCTATAGTGTGACTTGAAATACAGTCCAACCCCCTCCGAGGAGGACTCGATGAGCGACGAGCAGACACCCGACCGCTGGATCACCGACTGGGACTTCAGCGAGCGCTACCCCGTGTACACGCGGGCCAACGCCGGTGAAGTTCTTCCCGATCCGTCCAGTCCACTCAACGTGACCCTCGTGTGGAACAAGGGCCTCAACATCGGTTGGCGCGAGGGATACGTCGACCATCTCGGCACGCACCTGGCCTCCGAGATCGACGAGACCATGCCCGAGATCATCGGCAACTTCGGCGGGTACCACTACACGAACTTCTCGATGACCGAGCTCAACGGCGCCCGTCTGCCGGGGCTGACCGTCCCGGTGTGGAACACACTGTGGGTGGGCGATCACCCTGACATCCCCGAGTATGTCGAAAAGCCCTGGCACAACAATGCCGAGCTCACCGAAGGTCTCGAGAAGAAGACTGCGTGGGCGCTCACCACGGACACGTTCCCCGAGGCGGAAGAGGCGAAGAAACGTGCCGACCTCGCACGCGCCAACCGCCCGGACGTCCGCGAGCTGACCGATCAGGCGCTCGTCGACCACGCTCGGTCGTTCGTTCCCGATCTGATCTTCTGCTACGCCTATCACCCGGTGACCACGACGCTGTCCACCATGGGTCCCGCGGTCGCCGGCGCGCTTCTGGAAGCCATCGGCGAAGCCGACAAACTCGGCGATCTCCTGAGCGGACTCGGTGGAGTGGATTCCGCCGCCCCGTCCTACGCCCTGTGGAAGATGGGCCGCCTCGTCGCCGGGTCCGAGGAATTGACCCGACTGTTCGACGACGGTCTCTCGACTCTTCTGGACGCGGTGGACGCGAGCGACTCCTCCGATGCGAAGCAGTTCCGCATCGAGTTCGACGACTTCCTGTACAAGTACGGCTCTCGCGCACCGAACGAGTGGGACATTCGCTCGGACAGTTGGGAATCGAAGCCCGTTCTCGCTCTTCTCGCCGTGAACGGGATGCGCCTCAGCCCCGAAGAGTCGGACCCCGAGAAGATTCGCGAGCGGAACGAGGCCAAGAGGATCGCACTCACCGCCGAACTCGCGGACAAGATGCCGGACGACGCGACGCGACAGAGCTTTCTCGACGCCGCCAAGTCCATCACGAAGTTCATGCCGTGGCGTGAACGCACCAAGACTGCGTGCGTGAAGGTCATGGGGGAAATGCGTACCGCCCTGTACGAATTGGGAGGGCGCATGGTCGCGCGCGGCGTCATGGACGACCACCACGACATCACGATGCTGCTCGACGACGAACTCGACGCCTTCGTCGCCGATCCCGAGTCCTTCGCGTCGACCATCGCCGAACGTCGCGAGCAGTACCTCGCATTGTTCGACCTGGAACCGCCGTTCTTCCTGTTCGAACCACTTCCGTTGTCGCAGTGGCCCAAGCGGAAGGAACACAAGGCACAGGCGGCAGTGCCGGGTGACGCGCTGACGGGCGTCGGCGGCGCGCCCGGCACCGTTCGCGGACGCGCGCGGATTCTCCACGATCCGTACGACGTGGGCGATCTGGCCGAGGGTGACATCATCGTCGCGCCACAGACCGACCCCGCGTGGACCCCACTGTTCGTCTTCGCCGGCGGCGTGGTCGTCAACGTCGGCGCGACGATCACACACTCGTCGATCGTGTGCCGCGAGCTGGGCATTCCGTGTGCCGTCTCCGTGCAGGATGCCACGGCACGCATTCCCGACGGCGCCATGATCGAGGTCGACGGCAACACCGGGACGGTGACCGTCCTGTGAGCCTTCGTATCGGGCTGTCGCTTCCCCAACTCGGGGAGCACGTCGACACCGTCGCAGTACGCGAATTCGCCGTCGCTGCCGAGGAACTCGGTTTTGCCAGCCTGTGGGTCCAGGAACACCTGTTCTATCCCGAGGCCAACGAGTCGGTGTACGGCGGTCGACACACGACGAGCGTCCATCCGGCGTATCGGTCGGTGTTCGGCGCCACGGAACTGATGGCCTTCGTCGCCGCGTGTACCCGAACCGTCTCCATCGGCAGCAGCATCCTGGTCGCCGGCTACCACCGACCGGTGGAGCTGGCACAGCGGCTGGCCACTCTCGACGTGCTGTCCGGCGGCAGGCTCGTCGCCGGACTCGGCGCCGGCTGGTCGGACGAGGAGCATGCTCAGATGGATGTCGATCCACGTACGCGGGGCCGTCGTATGAGCGAACTGGTCGAGGCGGTCCGCGCGTGCTGGGGTCCGGATCCGGTCCAGTTCGACGGCGACTTCTTCACCATTCCGCGATCGGCGGTTCGCCCGAAGCCGGTGCAGACACCGCATCCCCCGCTGCTGTCGGGTTTGCGCTCCGCGGCAGGCTTGACGAGGACGGCGGCACTGTTCGACATCTGGAACCCCAGCAGCGGAACTCCCGAAGCCCTGCTGGACCAGCTCGACACCATGGCGGGGATGCGGCCGGAGGGAATGAGTCCGGTTCGATTGTTCCTTCGTTCGTACCTCCAACGGCCGACGGACGCGGTCGGATCGGGCGGGCAGGGCATCACCGGCGTCGAGAACGACATTCGAACAGCCCTCGTCACAGGTGCCGAACAGCTGATCGTGGAACTCAACTTCTGGGACGAGATGCGCTCGTCGGCCGACTGGGTCGCGGCGCCCTCTCGACTCGCCCCGCTTCTCGAGAAAGCCGACGAACTGTCCGCGCAGCTCGCGACTGCGGACGCACCGTGACCTCCGCCGCGTCACGAGATTCCCGACCGCTCGTCGCCGTCGTCACCGGCGCGGCATCCGGGATCGGCCGCGCGACAACGGAAATCCTCCTCGAACGAGGAGGTTCCGTTGTCGCGTTCGACACCACGCCCGAAGCCATGGAGTGGTTGGCCGGGATCGACCGGGCCGTCCCGTTCGTCGGCGACGTGACGCACCCTGCCGACAACCGCGCAGCCGTCGCCGAGGCGGAGCGTGCGTTCGGCCGACTCGACGCTCTCGTTCTCAACGCCGGTGTGCCCGCGTCCGGTTCGATCGAGACGCTTGACATGGACGTGTTCGACCGGTCCATCGACGTCAACCTACGAGCCGTCGTACTGGGTGTGCGCGAATCCATTCCGGCGTTCCGGCGAGCAGGTGGCGGGTCCATCGTCATCACCGCGTCGGCCACGGCGCTGGGTGGCGAACCGAATCGATGGCCCTACGCGGCAGCCAAGGCCGGCGTCGTCAATCTCGCGAAGTCGTTCGCAATCGATCTCGCGAACGACGGCATTCGAGTCAACGCGGTCTGCCCGGGACCGATCGGCACGGGGATGACCGAACGCATCGCAGTCGGCACCCCCGAACGGTACGAGGCCTTGAAAGCCATGGTGCCGCTTCATCGTTGGGGGACCGCGCGTGAGGTCGGGGAAGTGATCGCGTTCCTCGCGTCACCGCTGGCGTCGTTCGTCACCGGTGCCGCGATTCCGGTCGACGGTGGCGCCACGTGCGGCAGCGGTCAAACGGTACCGTTGCCCGCCCCTGCCTCGGTGGGATGAACGAACACCGATTGTTCGACGTCATCGTCCGCGCGTGTCAGCAGCGCACGTGTCGACGCGCCTAGATGACTTGTCCAGCCGCCGGGGTCCTCGATGCCTCGTGACGACGGAGCCTCGACGCTGACCGCAGCAGTTCTCGGAAGTGCCCGCACGATATCCAGCAGCGGCAGTACGCCGTCCCCCGGCGCCAACCGGTCCGTCCGCGCTTCCGAGAGGGCCTCGTGTGGATCGGCCGCCGGCCCCGCGAACGACGCGTCGCAGATCTGAAAGTACGGAAAGCGCTGTCTCGACACAGGATTCAGATCGCTCGGCGTCGATCCTGCGCGTACGAAATGCAGAGTGTCGACCAACAGACCGGCATCGATGCCGTCGAGTACTTTCGTAGCTGCCCGTACGTCACGAACGGACGAGAACACCATCGGTTCCAGACAGCACCGAAGGCCGTATTCCGAGGCCGACGCTGCCAGGTGTGAGAGAACAGCAGCGGCACGGGGCAGATCGTCGTCCAGCACCGTGACGAGGAGATACTCCGCGCCGAGCTCCGCCCCGGCCTCCATCACGGCCGTCCAGTCGTCGCTCGTGCTCCCGGCATGCAGCTTCACCACTTCGACGTCCAACACTCGTAACCCGTTGTCGGACAACGCACTCCTGGTGTCACGCAATGCCGCCGATCCCGACGGGAGCGCGTACCCTCTGCTCTCCCCCGACTGCGCGACGCGGACGCCCACGGCGTCGAACCCGCCCGCGGCGGCGAGTTCGACGAACCGATGGGGCGGTACGTGTAAGGCCGACAGATGCGACAGCGACATGACGCGTCGACCGGCTGCCTCGTTCACGTATCGCGGCCTGTCACTTCTGCCAGAGAGTCTCGAACTGTTGCTGATAGTCGGCAACTCCCGCGTAGTATCCGGTGGCCTCGTCGAGAACCGCCGAGTCGATGTTGTCCGCGTTCAACAGTTGAGTGGGCAGGAATGCGGCGTCGGCCACTGCGATGTCGTCGCCGTTGAACTGTCGGGCAAGCGTGTCGAGAACGCGCCAGCCGAGAATCTGGACCGGGAAACCGACCCACACGCTGTTGTCGCCATCCTTCAACGACTGGAGGTTGTCGGGAGTGGGTGTCTGACCGGCGAACGTCACCTGGTCCTGCAGACTTGCCCCTCGCAGAGCTGCGTCGACGCCGAGCACGAGGTCACCGAACGAGAACAGCGCGTAGTTGATCGTCGGATCACGCTGCAACGTACTGACGACGCTCTGAGGAGTCTTCGTCCCGAGATCGGTGACCTGCTGATTGACGAGCTGGACCTTGCAGTCCGGGCACTGTTCCTTCAGCTGCGCGGTGAAGGCGTCGGTGAACACGTTCAGGATCGAGTAGTCCGTGATGGAGAAGATCGCGACGTTCGCGTCGCCGTCACTGTCCGCGATCACCTGGCTGGCCACCATCTTGCCCCACTCCTGCACCTGGGCGTCACCGTCGAGCGCGGTGGATATCACCCCGGGCACCGGTGGTCCGGCGATACTGTCCGCGATCACGGGAATGCCTGCCGCTCGGGCCGATTCGATCTGCTTGGACAACATGGTGAGCGGAGTGCCCGAGACGTGAATGGCGTCCGGCCGGAGCGCGATGGCCTGGTCGACGGCCTTGGGCGCAGCTTCGGCGTCGGTGCCCATCAAGATGCGCTGGTAACGCCAACCGAGTACGTCGGCCGCCTGCTGGATCGCGTCGTTCTTGGCACTCGAAATCGGTTGCGGCGTCTCGATGCTGATGACGTATTTTCCTGAGTCGGGCGCCCTGCTGAGAGGCGTGTCGAGAACGAGATCGGTCGGCGCCGCCTCGTACCGATCGGCGACCGCCTGCGCACCGGCCACGTCGGCCGCTTGCCCGGTGCCTTCGTCGGCCGAACTGCTGCTGCAGGCGGACGCCAGCAGGCATGCGGAGACGACGGCGACGAAGGCCCTGGTCCTGGTTCCAGTGAACACACGCGTTCCTTTCGAGGAGTTCATTTGCGACGAGCCGTGCGCGCGGCGAGTGCCACGGCGACGATGAGTGCCAGACCGTTGAAGAGGTCGTTGACGAAGCTGGGTGAGCCGGCGAGCTGCAGCCCTTTGACGCCGGTCGCGAGTAGATAGATGGCGATGAGCGTGCCGAGGACGTTGACCCGTCCGGCACGAATCTGAGTGGAACCGAGGAAGACTGCCGAGAACGCCGGAAGTAGGTAGGACGGGCCGATGTCGGGAGCCGCGGTGCCGAGCTTGGCGGCGAGCACCACACCCGTCGATGCGGCCACCGTGGCGGATGTGACCAACGCGCCGAACATGATTCGTTCGACACGAAGACCGGCCAGGCGTGCCGCCTGGCGGTTACCACCGGTTGCGTACAGGTACCGTCCCAAGGGGGTCTTCTCCAGAACGACGTACATCACAGCGGCCACGACGATCATGTAGAAGAACGGCAACGGCAGCCCGAGGAACGGCTTGCTGCCCATGTCGAGGAATCCATCGGTGAATCCCTCCGTGATCTGCTTTCCGTCCGTGACCCAGTAGGTTCCGGCCAGCAGAATGCTCGACATACCGAGGGTCGCGATGAACGAATCGACGCCCAGCTTCACCACCACGAAGCCGTTGACGGCGCCGATCAGCGCACCACACAACAGCGTCGTGACGACGGCTACCGGTGCACCGATACCCTGCGACAGCTGATAGGACACCATCGCGACCGAGAAACCCATCACTCCTGCGATGGACAGGTCGAACACACCTGCGGCCAACGGGACGATGAGTCCGATCGCGAGCATGGCCGTGATCGCCTGGTCGCCCGCGATGATCCTGAAGTTCCCCTCGGTCAGAAAGGTGTCGGGAATCCAGATCGCGAACAACACGATGATGGCAACCCAGACGTAGAGGCCGCTGAAACGATCGAGTCCGAGCTTGGGCAGACGCTTGCGGTCACGGGTCGGCGTCGGAGTACCGCCACCCGACGGAGAGCTGTGCGGCGCGGCCGACGTTCCCTCGTGCGATTGTGTTGTCATGGTGATCCTTTCACCGGTTGTCCGCGGACGCGGACGAACTCGCCGTCGATGCAGGCTTCTTCAAAGTCGATGCGGTCAGCCGATCCGGGTCGATCCGTGGCCGCGTGAACTCGTCCACGACCCCTCCACCCGCCAGAACGATCACCCTGTCGCACAGGCGGGTCAGCTCCCCGTGATCGGTCGAGACGACGAGGACGGCGGCGCCGCTGTGCGCTGCCGAGTCGACGAGCGTGTGAATGTCGGCTTTCGCTCCGACGTCCACGCCCTGGGTGGGTTCGTCGAGCAGCAGCACTCGCGGGTTACGTCGAAGCCACCGTGCCAGAACGACTTTCTGCTGGTTCCCACCGCTGAGGGTGCCGAGCGTGCGCTCCGTGTCGCCCGCCGGTCGTACACCGAGCCGCTCCAACCAGTGTGCGACATCGGACTTCTCGCGCCTCGTCCGCGAGAATCCGTATCGCGAATAGGCCCACGGGTCGGCGACCGACACGTTCTCACGTAGCGATGCGTTGACGAACGCCGCATTGGAAACACGTTCGGCGGGTACGCATCCGACGCCGGCCGACATCGCGAGATCCGGACGACCCTGCTCGACGACGCGGCCCTCGACCGCCACGACCCCGGCGCGAGCCTCCGCCCCGAACAATGCGGGCACTACTTGTTCACGTCCGGAGCCGGTGATTCCGGCGATGCCGAGTACTTCGCCCGAGCGAACCGAGAAATCGAGGTCCGCGAGCGCCCCACAGGACAGTCCGCTGACCTCGAACACCGGCGAGCCGACACCAGTCGTCGTCGCTTCCGGCTCGGCCAGGAATTCCACCACGCGACGGCCGATCATGAGTTCGACCAACCCTGCCTCGTCGAGTCCGTCGAGATCTCGCGTGTTGACGATCTTTCCGTCCCGCATGACGGTGACGCTGTCGCACAACGAGAACACTTCCGTCAGGTGGTGCGAGACGAACAGCACCGCGACTCCGCGGTCCCTGATGCGACGAACCAGATCGAAAAGGCGAACCGCCTCTGCAGCAGGCAGATTCGCAGTCGGTTCGTCGAGCACGAGGACAGTCGTCGCCCCGGACCGGTCCTGGACGGCTCGTGCGACTGCCAGCATCGTGCGTTCGCTCATGCTGAGCGAGCCGGCGAGCTTGTCGAGCGGTAAGTCGAACCCCAATTCGGCGAGCGCCGCACGTGCCCGCGCGCGCTCGGCTCGGGAGTCGATGGTTTTGAAGGCCGTGGTCGCGTAGCCGTGCCCGAGAGCGAGGTTGTCGACGACGTCGAGGCTTTCGACCAATCCGAGATCCTGATGTACGAAGCGCAGTCCTGCGGCCTCGCCGCTGCCGGGAACACCCAGGTGCAACTCGGCCCCGCCGACCTCGATGCGCGCCCCGTCGTCCGGGTCGTGATAGCCCGCAAGCACTTTGATGAGCGTCGACTTGCCGCAGCCGTTCTGTCCGACCAATCCACGGATTTCTCCCGGCGCGAGCGATAGATCGATACCGTCGAGAGCACGCTGGCCCACGAAAGTCTTCGAGAGCCCGGTGATACAGAGCGCGTCTGCCATGACACCTACCCCTGTGAGGTGGGTTACTTTAACCCAGCATTTGTTACCTAGGTCATACTCAACTATGTACAGAGATAAGTCCAGCACGAGTTTTCGGCTCGAACCTAGGGCCGCGAACGCGTCTCTATCAGTAGGCATCGACAAGAAACGGATGGACAACATGGTGAGAGCCGACGAGTTCCAGTTGGGCACGGTCGTCCAGACGGCGTACCTCGTGGACGACGTACGCACGGCCGCTGCACGATTCGCGGCGGCCACCGGCGCCGGACCGTTTCTGGTGCGTCGCAACCGAATCACCGACGCAGTCGGTCCGGACGGTCGCCCCGCGATGTTCGATCACAGCTCGGCGTACGGCCAATGGGGTCGCACGCAGATCGAACTGGTGCAGACGCATGCGGCAGCGCCGACCGAATTCGCCGACACCACGACAGAATTGGGACGTGTCCACCACGTTGCGATGATGGTCGAATCCTTCACCGAACAGCAGAAGAAGTTCAGCGACCTGGGCTGGCCGGCGTTGCTGACGGCAACGACGCCGAACGGCAACGCCTTCGCATTCCACGACGCACGCGCCGAGCTCGGGCACCTCGTCGAGATCTACGAGGCTCGCCCGAGCATCCTGGCGCTGTACCGACGGGTCGCCGAGGCCGCCGTGGACTGGGACGGCTACGAACCGGTGCGGGAGATGTGATTGCCGGCGAAGCCCGAATCAGGCGGACCGAAGCAACTCCGCCGCCCGTTCACGTGCCATCGTGAGAACCTGCGGGTTGCCCGTGTTCCACAGAACCGTCAACTGCTTGCGGCAGATCTTCCACTCCCCACCGACTCGCACGACCGAATCGGTGTAGTAACCGCCGATCGTGAAGACGGCGTCGCCCGCCGTGTTCGGAAGCACGTGTTCGGCCCGGACGTAGGACACGACAGTGCCGTCGTCGCCGTCGACCGTGATGTCCAGGTTGGACAGAAAATGTTGCGACGCAGCGAGACCGGGAAACAGCATGCGTCCCCGCTGAACCCAGTCCTCGGCTTTGAACAGGCCTCCGTTGCCCGGGCGGTAGCTCGTGTAGTCGATCTCGATCTCGTCGGTGAAGACCGATCGATACAGCTCCCAGTCCCGAAGGTCGATAGCCCGGGCGAACCGTGCCATCAGTTTCGTGATGTCCCGATGGGCGTCGCCGGCCATGTCACCGTCCATGTCAGTTCGCTTCCGTACGCAGTTGGAGGGAGATCTTCTCGAAGTACTCGTCGAGACCTTCCGGCCCCAACTCGCGGCCGATGCCCGACTTCTTCATCCCACCGAACGGGGCCGACGCGTTGAAGCGACCGCCGTTGATGGAGACCTGGCCTGTCCTGAGCCGACGTGCGATCGCGATGGCTGCGTCGTCGTCGCCCGCGAACACCGCCCCCGACAGGCCGTAATCGGAATCGTTCGCGATAGCGACGGCGTCGTCGATCCCGTCGTACGCCAGAACGGCGAGCACCGGTCCGAACACCTCCTCACGCGCGATCGACGAGTTGTTGTCGATGCGGCTGACCACGGTGGGCCTGACGTAGAACCCGGACCTCAGGTCGTCCGGCAGGTTCGCGACCTCACCCGGTCCCCCGACGACGAACTTCGCCTCTGCCGGCACCTCCGACAGGTACCGCAGCACGGACTGTCGTTGCTCGGCCGACGCCATGGGCCCGATGTCGGTGGATTCGTCGAGCGGGTCTCCGACCTTCTGCGACCCCACGAGTTGCGCCAACTTCTCTTCGACGTAGTCGAGCCGGTCGAGAGGAACGAGCAAACGCGTCGTGGCCGTACACGTCTGCCCGTTGTTGACATAGCAGCCGCGGACGGCTGCGCTGAGGGCTGCGTCGACGTCCGCATCCGGGGCGACGACGAACGCGGACTTACCCCCGAGCTCCAGCGTCACTTTCTTGATACCAGCTGCGGCGACCTGACCTACTCGGGCGCCGGCCGCCGTGGAACCGGTGAGGCTGACGAGGTCGACGTCCGGATGGCCGGCCAGCCGTTCTCCGACCCGTCCTCCCGGCCCGGTGACGACGTTGAAGACACCCGGCGTCAGACCGATCGACTCGGCGATCTCCGCGACTGCGAACGCGGCCAGCGGCGCAACGCTACTGGGCTTGACCACCGTCGTGCAGCCCGCCGCGATCGCAGGCGCTACCTTGGCCGCCAGCTGGTAGAGCGGATAGTTCCACGGCGTGATCGCACCGACGACACCGACACCGACCTTGAGGATCAGCGAGGTGCCCCGGCGCTCCTCGAGCGTGGTGTTCTCGAGGATGTCCGCCATGGATCGGAAGATCGTCACACCGAGACCCACCTGGACCGAGCGCGACCGGGCGATCGGCGTACCGACTTCTCGAGTCATGGTCTCGGCGAGCTCCGTCTCGCGCGCGACCAACCCGTCGGCGATCTGTCGCAGAACCGACACTCGCTCCTCGATCGGCGACTCGGACCAGGAGCCGAACGCGGCACGAGCCGCGGCAACCGCGTCGTCGACGTCCTGCTCCGTCCCGGACGGAACGCGGGCGAACACGGTGCCCGTCGCCGCCTCGAGCACGTCGATCGTGCCGCCGTCGACGGAGGGGACCCACTTACCGCCGATGTAGAGCTCGTGCCGATCGTCCATCCCGCGCCTCGCTTCGTCCGTCCATGCCATGCCCCGTTCGTGGAGTGGCAACCATCACATCGAGCGTAAACGACTTTACGTACTCGATGTCAAGAAACGAGACATTCCAAAGTCTGTACATATTTAGCTGTTTCTTTCTTGACAACTACTCCTGATCGGCTAGGTTATGAGCACCGTCACAGTTCCGTCGACGGTGTGAACACACCACACGATCACGTCGGTCCCGAACCGGGACCGGACATGCCCCGAGGAGCACCATGAACGACCTCGCGACCAACACGTCCGCTCCCACCGCAGCGCCGAGCGAGGTGGTCGATCTGGTGATCAAGGGAATGATTCGTGGCCCCGTCACTCCGGAACTGCAAGCGGTGATCGACGCGGGCGACGCCGTGGCCAAGGGTCCGGTGGTCATGCCGACCCAAGCGGGCATCGACAATGCCCATGCACTTGTTCGGCTTCCCGACGCTTCGGCCGAGCGCACCGTCGTCGACGATCTTCTGCATGTGTTCCTTCCCGTCAATCGCCGCCTTCGCGAGCTGTGCACCGCATGGCAGTGCCGTCCCGACGGCTCCCCGAACGACCACTCGGACGCGCAGTACGACGCCAAACTGCGTGACCAGCTCGAGGACATCCATTCCGACGTGTCCAAGATGCTGCGCCGCGCGGGCAAGCAGTGCCCCGTGCTCCTCGACTACCGAGAGCGTCTGAACGGCGCCCTGACGCGTTTCGACGACGGCGACACCGCGTCGCTGACGTCACCCCTGACCGACGGCTATCACACCGTGTGGATGTGGCTCCACCAGCACCTGCTGATGATGCTGGGTCTCACCCGCGCCGAGGACGAGGCACTCGAGGAGAAGCTCGTCTCCGGTAGCTCCGAATGACCGTGTCGGACACGAGCGTTCAGGCGCTGACTAGATCGGCCGTTCCGTACGGACAGGGTCGCGCTCGCGGACTCGGTGCCGACGTCATGGGCGTTCACGGCGTCGAGATGGACAACTTGGTCGCCCTCGGTCTTCCGGTGGTTCCCGGTCTCACCGTACCGATCGGGTCCGGCGCCGGACTGCAGAATCGCGAGACTGCCGACACCGTCATCGACCTGCTGGAGAAACTCGCGGTGCGCGGCATCTGGCCTGCGGTTCGACAAGACCGCAGACCGATGCTGATGCATCTGCGCTGCAGCGCGCCGGTTCCGGTCTCCGCTCTCCCGCCCGCAATTTCCGTCATCGGGCTGTCGAACCGCAACATCGACGCGTTGGTCGACGTGATCGGACGCGACCGTGACATCTACGACTCGTGGGCCTCGAATCTGCGGTTCGTCGCCGAAGAGGCTCTCGACGTCGACGCCGACGACCTCGACGACGTGGAAGACGATCACCCGGACAGCAGGACGCGTGTGCCCGCCCTCCTCGATCTGATCGAGAACTCCACGGGCGCAGCGTTTCCCGTCGATCCCGCCGAACAGCTCGGTCTCGCGGCGAAGGCCATGCTGAATCGTTGGGCGTCACCTCGTGGCCGTCGAGCCCGAAGCGCGCTGTCGCTACCCGAGGACACGGGAATCGCATTGCACGTCCGAGCTCTCCGGCTCGGGTCCTGGAACGAATCGGGCTACGGCTCCGCCATCAGCCGAGACCTCGAGACCGGTAGATACGCGCCGCACGGCGTCTTCCATCTCGGAGTTCGCCGTGCCGACCCCAACCCCGGGCCCGGCGACCCGCTCACCCAAACTCCCGGCGGCACCCAGATACTCGATCAGATCTTCGCCACCCTGGAACCGCATCTGCGGGCTGTCGCCGAAGTGGAGTTCGAGGTCCGCGACCGGCAACTCGCCCTGCTCAGCGCAGGGCCGCTGGAACATCCGGGTCCCCGCGCCATCACTCACCTGGCCGTCGATCTCGCGAACGCGGGCTCGATGGAACGAAGCGATGCCGTGCGGATGTTGAAGCCGGACCTCATGCAGGACCTGCTGCACGCTCAACTGACCCTGACAGGACGGGAACAACTTCTCGCGCACGGCCTTCCGGCGTCGCCAGGTGCTGCCGTCGGCGAAATAGCTCTGTCGAGCGACGCCGCACTACGGCTCGCCGCCGAGGGACGGAACGTCGTACTCGTCTCGGCGGAGACCACACCCGCGGACGTACCGGCGCTGCTCGCCGCCACCGCGGTCATCACGTCGAACGGCGGTCTGGCATCGCACGCGGCGGTCGTGGCACGTGGTGCAGGCCGACCTGCGGTCTGCGGAGCGACGACGCTACGAATCGACACGGCGTCGAACACGGTCACCGCAGGCGACTTCACGCTGCACGAAGGCGACGTCGTCTCGGTGAACGGCCGTACCGGCGACGTCTACATCGGTTCCGTTCCGATCCGGCCTGCGGAACCGTCCGACGAGCTGGAGGTTCTACTCGGCTGGGCCGACGACATTCGCCGGCTTCGCGTACGGACGAACGCGGACAACGCGGAGGACGCGGCAACCGCGTTTCGCCTCGGTGCCGAAGGAATCGGTCTGTGCCGCACCGAACATCAGTTCCTCGGAGACCAGCTTCCTCTGGTGCAGAGACTCGTCCTGGCCGACGACGAAGCCGAAGAGATCGAGGCGATCGCGGCGCTGACCGCCGCCCAGGAATCGGACTTCACGGCACTGCTCCGGGTCGTCGGCGATCGGCCCATCACCGTGCGTCTGCTCGACGCTCCCCTGCACGAATTTCTGCCGTCGGACGGTAATTACGGTGACTCTGCTCGAGCAGAACGTGCCGCTGCAGCACACGAATCGAACCCGATGCTCGGTCTGCGCGGGGTGCGCTTCGCGATGGTGCAGACCCGCTTGTACCCCGCGCAGGCGGAGGCCTTGTTCCGGGCGTGGGTGACCGTGAACGCCGAGGGCCGATCTCCGAAACTCGAGGTCATGATCCCGCTGGTCTCGCTGCCCGGGGAACTGGCGGAAGCAATCGCGCAGGTCGATCGTGCCGCCCGAACCGTGTTCGAGGACACCGGGATTCAGGTTCCGTACGATGTCGGCAGCATGGTCGAGACTCCGCGCGCGGCCTTGCTCGCAGGCCACCTGACGGCCGACGCACAGTTCCTCTCCTTCGGCACCAACGATCTGACGCAGCTCACCTACGGGTTCTCACGGGACGACGTCGAGAAAGCCATGCTTGCTCACTACCTCGACCACGGACTGGTGACGGACAGCCCGTTCGCCCTTCTGGACCGCGACGGCGTCGGTGCCCTCGTCTCCATGGCTGCCGACGCGGCGCGCGCTGCGCGCCCGAACGTCAAGCTGGGAGTGTGCGGTGAGCACGGCGGTGACCCCCGGTCGATCTCGTTCATCGACTCGGTGGGACTGCACTACGTATCGTGCTCGCCGCGACGTGTCCCGGTCGCGCGGCTGGCTGCCGCCCACGCGACGCTCGAACACCGCTGACACGCAGCAGATACAGAACATCGGCCGAGTCCTCTCGAGGACTCGGCCGATGTTCTGTGTTCGGCTACCCTGCGAGCAGAGCGTACGGCCGAGACAGGATCGACGCGATCGTGCGCAGGAACTCCGCAGCGGGCGCCCCGTCCACTGCCCTGTGGTCGAACGTCAGGCTCAACGTGAGTACCTGGGTGCGGACCGGAGTCTCACCCTCCCAGCGGAATCCGTCCTTCACCCGACCGACTCCGAGAATGGCGACGTTGCCGGGATTGACGACGGGTGTGAAGAAGTCGACGCCGTAAGCACCGAGAGTGCTGACCGAGAACGTCGCACCTTCCATGTCGCTCAGCCCGAGGGTGTTACCCCGCGCCGCGGCAGCGAGAGCGCTGGTTCGTCCGGAGATTTCGCCGACGGACAGCGAGTTCGCGCCTCGAACGACAGGAACCACCAGTCCGCCCGGAACTGCCACCGCCACACCGATGTCGATCGTGTCGAACAAACGGATCTCGTCACCGACGATGCCCGCATTGAGGATCGGGTGCTGGACCAACGCCAGAGCTGCGGCCTTGACGACGAAGTCGTTGAGACTCGGTGGTCGGGAACCGTTTTCTGCCAGTTCGGCTTTCAGGCTGTCACGCACGGCGACCAACGCCGTCACGTCGACTTCGTAGCCGTGCGTCAGCTGCGCCATCGTCTGCAGACTGTCGATCATGTTCCGCGCGATCGCGCCTCGCATGCCCTTCAGCGGGACGACCTCGCCTGCCCGAGGGCCCGCAGGCGCTGTGGATTCCGTCGTGTCGGTGGACAGGTGGCCTGCAGCCCGTTCGACGTCGGCGGTCGTGACGCGTCCGCCGACTCCACTGCCGGCGACGGTGCCCAGATCGACACCCAATTCGCGTGCACGGCGGCGAACGAGCGGGCCGACGAAGTGCGCGCTCGAAGCCTGTGCCGACGAACTCTTCTCGCGCTGCGGAACATCGGGTGCCTGCTCCGGCTCCGGCTCCACGACGGACACAGCCGCGACGTAGTCCTCGACGTCCTCCGATACGATTCGGCCGCCCGGTCCGGTACCCCGCACCTCGGCAAGGTCGACATCGGACTCCGCGGCGACGCGACGCGCGTTCGGCGAGGACTTGATCCGCTCACCCTGTTTCAGCGGGCCGTCGGTCGACGCCGCGGGCGATGCTGCGGTCGTCGAAGAAGCCTTCGGGTCCGCCGGAGACGAGCTGGATCCGTCGGCACCCGTCGGTGCGACTTCGCCGTCGGCGAGCAACCACCCGATCACGGCACCGACCGGCAACACCTCGCCGACTTTCGCCGTCGTCGCCAAGATCCCGCTCGCCTCGGCTTCGACGTCGACCTCGACCTTGTCGGTTTCGAGCCGCAACAGCACGTCGCCCGTTCCGATGTGCTGACCGGCCTGGGCCAACCATTCACCGATGACGCCTTCCTGCATCGTGAGCCCCAACTTGGGCAGCACGATCTCCTGAGCCACGGGTCAGTTCCTTTCGAGCAGACGACGAACCCCGGCGACGATACGGTCGGCGTCGGGTACGTACGCGTTTTCGAGTGGGGTGCTGAACGGCACCGGCGTGAACGGGGCACCGAGTCGCAGGACCGGCGCGTCGAGGTAGTCGAACGCCTCCTCTTGGATCTGTGCGGCAACTTCGGCGCCGATTCCACCGAACGTCACGGCTTCGTGCACGACCAGGATGCGGTTGGTCTTCGACGCCGACCTCACGATGGTGGCAGTGTCGAGCGGCTGCACGGTACGCGGATCGACCACCTCGACCGACACTCCGGACTCGGCAAGGGCATCCGCGGCGGCGAGAGCTTCGGTGACCATGCGTCCGAACGCCACGATGGTGACGTCGTCTCCCTCTCGCGGAACCGCGGCCTGCCCGAGAGGTATCGAGTACGACTCTTCCGGCACCTCGCCGCGCGCCCCGAGCAGCACCTTGTTGAGCATGAACACGACGGGGTTGTCGTCGCGGACCGCCGACACGAGAAGACCCTTGGCGTCGTACGCGTTCGACGGCATGACGACCTTGAGGCCCGGCGTGTGGGCGAGCCAACTCTCGAGACTCTGCGAATGCTGTGCACCGGCGCTGACGCCGGCACCGTAGGCCACCGTGATCACCATCGGCACCTTGACGTCGCCGCCGTACATGAATTTCATCTTGGCGGCTTGGTTCACGACCTGATCGAGAGCGACGGCCAGGAAGTCCATGAACATGATGTCGACGATGGGGCGGAGACCACGCGCGGCGGCGCCGACGCCGAGGCCGATGAGCCCCATCTCGGCGATCGGCGTGTCGACCATGCGTCGCTTGCCGAACTCGGCCAACAGCCCGTCGTACATGTGAAACACGCCGCCGTACGCAGCGACGTCCTCACCGATGACGAACACGTCGTCGTCCTCGCGCATCGTCTGCGCCACAGCCTCGTTGAAGGCTTTGACGTACGTGGTGACCCGGGGCGCGTCGACCGGGTCGGTATTCGGAGCTAGTGCAGTGGACATCGGTGTCGGCTCTTTCGGGTCAGTCGCTGTAGACATTGAGTGCGAAGTCGGCCACGTCCGGGAACGGACTGGCCTCGGCGAAGGCAACGGATTCGGCGATGTCGGCATCGACCTCGGCCCAGTCCGTCGCGAACTCGGCCTCGGTCACGATGCCTTCCGCCACGGCGCGGGCCTCGAGCAGCTTGATCGCGTCCTTCTCACGCCAGGCCGCGACCTCTTCCTGCGTTCGATAGGTCTTGCGCAGACCTTTCACTCCCTGGTGGTCGTAGTACCGGTACGTCTTTGCCTCGACGAGCGTCGGACCGCCTCCGGCGCGAGCGCGTTCGACCGCGCGCCCGACGGCGGCGCGGACGGCGATCGCATCCATGCCGTCACAGATCTCGCTGGGAAACCCGTACGCGGCCGCACGGTCTGCGACGTTCTCGAGCTTCATGTGATCGCGCAGCGCGGTGAACTCGGCGTAGCCGTTGTTCTCGCAGACGAACACGACCGGGAGTTCCAGGATGCCCGCCATGTTCGCGGCCTCGTGGAACGCGCCGATGTTGCTGGCGCCGTCGCCGAAGAACGGAATCGCCACGGAGTCCTCGCCGCGGTATTTCGCTGCGAACGCGGCTCCGACCGCGATCGGAATACCGCCACCGACGATGCCGTTGGCGCCGAGCATGCCGATCGACAGGTCGTTGATGTGCATCGATCCGCCGCGGCCCTTGCAGTACCCGTCGACGCGTCCGAACAACTCCGCGAACATCTGACGGAACTGTGCACCTTTGGCGACGGCATGGCCGTGCCCGCGGTGCGTCGACGAAATCTGATCGGAGTCGCGCAGATTGCTCATCGCGCCCGCCGCGACGGCCTCCTGCCCGACGTACAGGTGAAGGAAGCCGGGGAGCTTGCCGCCCTCCATGAGCCGGCCCGCCTCGGTCTCGAACTGTCGGATGCGGACCATGCGCCTGTGCAGGTCCAGCACCACCTCTTTGCTCGGCGTCGGATCGTCGGAGCCGACCGGCTCCACGGCCTCGTGGCCGGCGTTGGTCGCGGTTGCGGTCACCACGTGCACCTCATTCTGGCTCTCGGAGCGAGTTTGTTGATTCCACGTTCAGTATCACCGACAGAGTAGCCCAGTGTAAGTAGAATCACTATCGAGTTAGTTGCTCGGTTCTTCTCACACCTCTTACTTGACTTGACGTTCAGTAAATCGCACGATGAGCGCGAGCACGCGCACTTTCGACGACCTACCTGTGGAGGACGGCAGATGCTCGACCGCATACGAGATCGCGCGACCGAGGACCCGAACGGTCTCGCCCTGGTCGACGACCGTCGCACCATGACGTGGGCGGAGGTCGTGACCAGCCTCGACGCCCTTGCGGAGCGGTTCGTCGACGTCGCCCCACGGCCGGACGATCGCATCGCCGTGGTCGGCGAGAACACCATCGAGACTCTGCTGACGCACGTCGCGTGCATCGGGGCAGGAGTGGGGACCGTTGCTGTGTCACGGCAGCTCAAGTCGAACGAGATGGCCGATCAGTTGGTCGATTCGGGGAGCGTCGCCGTCGTGACGGGCCCGGTCGGTCTGGAGTCCGCGACGGGCGCCGCGAACGAGTCCGGATCGAAGACGGTCGTGGTTCACGGTCACACTGCGGTACCCGGCACCGTGGCGTGGGCCGACTTCGTTCGGCCGGCGGACGGACGCATTTCGGCGGCGCCCGAATCCCGTCCGGCACGGCCGCCGCTGGTCTACACGTCCGGCACCACCGGTAGGGCACGGGGTACCCAGGTGCGATGGTTGCCTCACTCCGTCGACACCGCCCGCGAGTTCGCCGACGCGGTGTCCGCGCGTTCCGGCTACCCCGACGGCGTGCACCTCGTCGTCGGGCCGCTGCAACACAACGGGCCGTTGACGTCGGTGCGTCACCTGCTGTCCGGTCGGCCCGTGGTGATCATGGGCCGGTTCGACGCCGAACGCACGCTGGCAGCCATCGAGTCTCACTCGGTGACGTCGACGCTGATGGTTCCCACCCACTTTCAGCGGCTGTTGGCCCTCCCCCACGACGTACGATCGCGGTACGACACGACGAGCTTGAAGTACGTGGCGCACACGGGATCTGCGTGCCCACCCGACGTGAAGCGGTCGATGATCGACTGGTTCGGCCCCGTTCTGATCGAGTCCTACGGCGGGAGCGAGATCGGTACCGTCTGCAGAATCGACTCGACCGAATGGCTCGAACATCCGCGTTCGGTGGGGAGGGCCATACCGCCGTTCGACGCCGTCGTGGTCGGATCCGACGGCACGGAACTGGGCCGCGGCGAGGTCGGAGTCCTGGGGTTCCGAACGCCGCCCGAACGTCGCATCGAGTATCACGCGGATCCCGAGAAGACCGCAGCGGCGTACATCCTCCCGAACGTCGCCACACTCGGCGACGTCGGTTACGTGGACGACGACGGATACGTGTTCATCACGGACCGTGTCGCCGACATGGTCGTCTCCGGCGGCGTCAACCTGTATCCCGCGGAGAGCGAACGCGTGCTGTCGACCCATCCGGACGTCGCCGAGGTCGCCGTGATCGGGGTCCCCGACGACGACCTGGGCGAAGCGCTTCTGGCGCTCGTAGTTCCCTGCACCGACAGCGACGTGGATGTCGACGATCTCGCACAGTTCGCCAAGAGGTCGATGGCGTCCTACAAATGCCCGAAGAAGTACGTCGTCGTCGACGAACTGACGCGCAACGCCATGGGCAAGCTGGACAAGAAAGCGCTGAGAGCACCGTTCTGGAGCACCGCTCGCACCATTGCAGGCTGACGCCCGCCACACGAAAGGCACCCATGATCGAAGTACTGTTCGTCCGGCACGGCCAGCCCGTCTCGCGAGTACGAAATCCGTCGCTCGCGCCCGAGGGAATCGCCGATGCCCGTCGACTCGCCACGTGGTTGCGTCACGAACAGATCGACGCCGTGGTCTCGAGTCCGTTGGTGCGCGCCCGCGAGACTGCAGACGAACTTGCCGCAGGCATGGGCCGCAGCGTCGACCTCGTGCTGGAGGACCTCCGGGAGTGGGACGACGACATCGATCCCGAGCACTACATGGCCGTCGAGGACATGGCGTCCGACGACCCACGCCTCACTGCCGTCACGACGGGCAATTTCGAGGCATACGTCCCTGGCCTCGATCTCCCGAAGTTCAGGGCGAGGGCACGGTCAGGACTCGAGCAGATCTTCGACCGCTACCCGTCCGGACGCGTCGTCGCGGTTGCGCACGGCGGAGTGATCAATGCAGCGGTAGCCGACGTTCTGGACATGCCGAAGACGTTCTGGCACAACCCCGCCTACACCTCGGTGGCCCGCGTGCAGAAGTTGGATTCGGGCGTGGTCGTGGTGGCGTCGATCAACGACACCGCACACTTGCGTGGCACGGTGAACGCCTGACGGACTCCGCCGTCACGACAGCCGGACGAGGGCCTTGCCGACGTTGCCGCCTTCCAGCATGGACAGGAATGCGTCGACCGCGTTGTCCAGGCCGTCGTGCACCGTCGATTCCGCGACGAGAGCGCCCGACGACAGCCAGTCGGTCACACGGTTCTCGAACTCCACACGAAGGTCTTCGTGATCGCGAACGATGAACCCGCGAATCGTGATTCGCTTCAGGATCGCGTTCATCAAATGATCGATGGGAGGACTGTCCGGTCCACCGTTCGAGATCATGCCGCACAGTGCGACCCGTCCACGCTGCCGTAGCGACGACAACGCGGCAACCAGGTGATCACCGCCGACGTTGTCGAAGTACAGGTCGATACCCTTCGGCGCAGCTGCGCGGAGAGCCGACCCGATCGGTCCGTCTCGATAATCGATACCCACGTCGAAGCCGAAGCGATCGGTCAACATCGCTGCCTTGTCCGGTCCCCCAGCGCTACCGATGACGTTCGACGCACCGAGCAACCTGGCGAACTGTCCAGCAGCGCTGCCGACCGCGCCGGCCGCAGCAGACACGAAAACGGTGTCACCGTCGTGCATTTCGCCCGCTCGAACGAGTCCGCAGTATGCGGTGAAACCCGTCTGCCCGAGAATGCCGAGCCAGTGATGGAGCTCGATTCCGCGCGGGTCGATCACCGTGGCGCCCGCGAGGTCGACGACAGCGTGTTCTCTCCACCCGAGTCGGTGTCGCACGTACGAGCCGGCCGGGACCTCGTCGGTGCCCTCGACGACCACGCCGAGTGCCGATCCGTCGAGCGGTGCATCGACGACGAAGTTACTGGTGTAGTGCATCGCCGACGTACCCAGCCTGCCCCGCATCGACGGATCCACGCTCGTGAACACGTTGCGGACCAGAACCTGTCCCGGGCCGGGCCGGGGCAATGCCAGCTCTCGAACTTCGAAGTGCTCGGGCCGAGGGCGGTTCGGCGTCGGCCGTTCGCTCAGGAATACGGCGCGGGTCGTGCTCGCGACACCCGTGGTCATGGCAGCTCCACGATCGTCACGGTGCCCCTCGATCCGTCGATCTCGACCAGCGCACCGTCGGGAATGCGGCGCGTGGCTCCCGGAACACCTGCCGCACAGGGGATCCCGAGCTCGCGACTGACGATCATCGCGTGAGAACCCATGGCGCCGACGTCGGTGACCGCTCCTGCGGACACCATGAACAACGGCGTCCACGAGGGGTCCGTCTGCGGAGCGACCAGAACCTCCCCGACCTGGAACTCGCCGAGATCCGCCATCGACGTGACCACGCGTGTACGGCCCCGGACGACGCCCGACGACGCACCCGACCCCTGCAGGACGTCTCCGACCTCGACGGGCTCCACAGCCGTCTCTCCCCGACGGGCCAGCGTCGACAGTGCAGGCAACGGTTCACGAGTGTCGAGGAACGTCGGCAGCTCGAGCCCGAACAGCTGTTTCCACTCGCGGTGACGCTCTGCCAGGGTCGCCTTCAACGAGTGCGGCGCACTGGCGAGAACGTCGAGTTCCTCGTCCACGGCCATGAAGACGTGGTCCGCCGACTCCAGATCACCGTCCGCGTACAGACGGCGCCCCAGCTCGACCAGCGGAACCCGCGCCTCGTGAAGCACCTTGATGCAGTTGGTCTTCGCGCGCTCACGCCACGCCGAGAACCGTCGCGCCGACGCAAGCGCCGTCATGAGCGTCGCGCGCCCGTCGTCATCCGTGACCGCGGCGCGTGCCAGCTCGAGCGCCTCCGCCGAGTCCGACGCGTGATCCGACGAGCGGACCGTCGGCGACGCCGAATCGTCCTGCAGTCGCAGGCGGTCGACCAGGCCCAGGACGAGTTCGGGATGCGTTTCCCACGACGGAGAGCCGAGGTCCCATTCGTTGGGACCTCGATAGCCGTAGTCGAGCAGAAAACGCTCGAGAGTGGCGTCGAACTTGCTGTCGATGCCCGAGACGGACGCGTCGGCACCCCCGGTGCGGGCATCGAAGGCGTCCATCAATTCGGTGTTGCTCCGGACGAGCCGACTCAGTTCCCACAACGCGTACGACGGCACTGCCGAATCGACATCGCCCGCCGCCCCGACCAACGACACGATCAGGTCTTGTCGGTCGGCGCCGAGAAGTTGACCGAGAACGGCCGGGCCGACGGCAGCGCCGTTGGTCGCGATCACCTCGCCGCGCCATGCCACCCGCTCCAGCGGCATCACCGATCGTGCGCGCGCGACGAGAGCTGCAGGCGTCAGAGCCGTGAGGTCGGGCCGCTCGGCGCGAAGCCGATCTGCGAGCACCCGGTCTTCTTCCAACTCGGGAAACGTCTCGGTCGACAGGACCCAGGCGTTGCGTGCCGTCAATCGCTCGGTGGCGTCGGCGTTCTCGTCGTCCGGATGCCCGACGTACGCGGGAATGTTCGGATCCCCGCCGTAGAAGAGCTGGTCGACGAGCTCGACCGGGAGTCCGCCGCGGATGCCCACCAACCGGGACATCGACAGGTTGATGTACAGGTGTCCGTAGAAGATCCCGGACGACGCGGCCACGTCGGGCTTCTCGGCCAGCGAGTAGCTGCCGAGGCTGGCGTAACCGAAGTTCCATCCGGGCAGAATGTTCTGGATCCACCCGAGGTCGGCCCCGAGTGGCGTGATGGGATCGGACAACACGTCACTGGCATTGAGACGTGTGTACACCGGAAGTCTCGTGCTGGGAACGGTATCGACCAACCAACCCTGTTCGGCCACTGCGCTTCTCGTCTCTGTCGTCACCGGATGCGGTGGAACCAGTTTCTAGACATCGAATTCACAAAAGACTGTGATGCACGACACTCTACATGTAAGACTGCACTCGGAAGCAAGTTACTTCCCGAATTCCCCGACCGAATCCGTAGAGGGAGACCTTCGATGAAACTGCAGGACAAAGTTGTCGCCATCACCGGCGGAACCCAGGGCATCGGTCGCGGAATCGCCGCCGCCGCGCTTGCAGAAGGAGCCACGGTGTCACTCAACGGCCGTTCGAAGGAGAAAGGCGACAAAGCGCTCGCCGACTTCGGAGTCGGCGAGCGTGCCGCGTTCTTCGCGGGCGACGTCACGTCCCAAGCGGACGTCGAGGACTTCATCGAGCAGACCGTCGCCACCTTCGGCCGCATCGACGTCCTCGTGAACAACGCAGGCGGTGCACGAGATCTGCAGCCGACAGCGCAACTCAGCGACGAGGAGTGGACGCTCGTCATGAACTGGAACCTCAACTCCAACTTCTGGGCCACGCGTCGCGCGCTGCAACACATGCTGCCGCGCAAGTACGGACGCATCATCAACATCTCGTCCGTCGAGGGCAAGCACGGCAAACCCGTGTTCACCGCCTACGTCGCAGCCAAGCACGCGATCAACGGCATGACGAAGTCGATCGCCCGCGAGGTGGGCATCGAAGGCATCACCGTCAACTCGATCTGTCCGGGTCTCGTCATCACCGACATCATCAAGAACAACGGTCCGGACACGGCGAAAGCCATGGGTTTGACGTTCGACGAGATGGTCGCGATGTTCGCCGAGGAATCGTCGATCAAACGTCCCAACACCGTGGAAGAGGTCGCGGCGATGGCGATGCTTCTCGCGTCCGACGCCGGTGCGGGGATCACCGGGGCGATCCTCTCGGTCGACGGCGGCACGGCGTCGTACTGAGCGACGACGCCGACGAACGGGAAGGATTTCGATGAGCACATCCGGCCTGGAAGCCAGCCGCGAACTCGCCGAACGATATTCGGTGGTCGTCCGCAGCCTCACACCCGACGAGTGGTCGGCGCCCAGTCGGTGCGCCGGCTGGTCCGTCAAGGACCTCGTCGCCCACACCGGTTCGAACTTCGCGGCGTTGACCGACCCGACCCGGCGGTACCGCCGCCGATCACTGCCGAGGAATTGCAGAACCGACTCGTAGACGCGCGGCGTGACCGGACGTACACGCAGGTGGCGGACGAGTTCCTCGCCCATCTCGACGGTGCGGTCGGTGTGCTCGGGGCGATGCAGCGAGACGATCTCGCGGAGCAGCCCATGGTGCTGACCGACCTGGGAACCTACCGCACCCATCAGCTGTCGGACGCCTTCGCATTCGACATGTGGTGCCACATGTACGTGGATCTACTCGGTCCCGACGGTCCGGTGGTGCGTCCGATTCCCGACCCGGAGGACGATCTGGTTCGCGTCGCGGTCGAGTGGATGTGGACGGGCCTGCCTCAGATGTGTACGCCGGTATCGGCCGTGCTCGACCGTCCGATCGGAGTGAAGTTGACCGGCGCCGGAGGCGGCGAGTGGACACTCGTTCCCGGTTCCGAACTCCTGACCGTGGAGACGGGTCTTTCTCGAACGGACACCGTGATCACCTCGCGCGCAACGGACTTCGTTCTGTGGGGTACCACCAGAAGCTCGTGGCGGGATCACGTGTCGATCGACGGCGACAGATCCTACGCAGAGAAAATTCTGGACACGGTCGACATCATCTGACCTGTCCGGCCGACGCGGGTCGTGGCGCCGTCATCTCACCGGAGACGGCCCACGACACGCATCGCGAGAGAATCTCTCGGTACTGCGGGACGACCCAACTTCCCCGATCGACTCGGCCCAGGTCGTCGATGCCCAGATCCTGCACGTCGAATCGCCCGCGGCAGTGTCCCAAGGTGAAGTAACAGACCGTACCCCTACCGTGATCCTTGGTGTAGAGCACCGGCCGCGGCTCGTCCACCGTGGTGTGCCCCTCCTCGAATCCCGTGGACTCCCCGACGAATCGTGTATGTGCGAGAACACGAATCGGCGGATGCAGCTCGCTGACGTACAGCTCGTCGACGGCATCGAACGGGCCGATACCGGCCACGAGCGGATGCTCCGGTTCCGTGATCTCGACCCGGTACGGCGCGATCGGCGGATGCCCGAGGAACTGGCTCCCCAACACTGCGGGAAGTACCCCGAGCGTTCGAGGTGTGACGTACTTGCTCGGCGAACCGGCCGGAGTTCGTTCGATTGCCGAATTGGTTCCGTGCAGAGCCAACCAACGGCCTCCGCGAGAAACGAAGTCGACGAGCGTCTTCTGCTGCGTCGCGTCGGGAATTCGGTTGCAGGTATACGTGATCAGCACATCTGCCGCAGCCAGGGCATCAGCGCAGTCGTAGTCCTCGAACACCCTGGTGCGCACGTTCTCGTACCGGGCCAGTTCCGACAGCAATTCCACACGCGCATAGTCGAAGTCGTGCCACTGCCCGCCGCACACCAACACCGCGTCGATCCGACCTGCCGGTCCCGACATCGTTCCTCCTGTGGCTTCAATCGTGCGCGTGCAACGCCTTGCCCGCGAGGGCGAGGTGCGCTTCACCCAGCGCCTCTGCCTGCGTGGGATGTGCATGGACGTGCTGAGCGACGTCGCCTGCCGTGGCTTCCCAGTTGTAGATGAGCTGCGCCTCTCCGATCAGCTCACCGACGCGAGCACCGACCAGGTGTATGCCGACGACCGGTCCGTCGTCGCCCGCACGAACGAGCTTGACACCGCCGGAGGTGCGCAGGATGCGGCTCTTACCGTTTCCACCGAGGTCGTACACCACAGTCGACACGTCCGAGTACTGCTCGCGCGCCTCGGCCTCGGTCAGTCCGACCGACGCCACTTCCGGGTTCGAGTACGTCACCCGCGGAATACCCTTGTCGTTCACGGGCATACAGTCGAGCCCGGCCAGCTGTTCTGCCACGAGAATTCCCTGAGCGAATCCCCGATGGGCCAGCTGTGGTCCGGCCACGATGTCTCCGACGGCGAAGACCCCGGGCACGGACGTCTGCAGCCACTCGTCGGTGACCACGAACCCGCGATCGAGGTCGATTCCAGCTTCGACGAAACCCATGCCGTCGGTGCGGGGACCTCGTCCGACGGCGACGAGCAGCAGGTCGGCGTCGAGACGGCTTCCGTCCGCCATCTCCAGATCGACCCCGCCGCCCGAACGCTGTGCCGCACTCGCGAAGGAACTTCCGGTGCGCAGCGTCAGACCACGCTTGCGGAATGCTCGTTCGACCTGCTTCGACACCCACACGTCTTCCGTGGGCAGCAGGCGAGGGGCGGCCTCGACGATCGTCACGTCGGCACCGAGCGACGACCACACACTCGCGAATTCACATCCGATGACCCCACCGCCGAGCACGATGACGCGGCCGGGCACGTCGCCCAGCTGGAGTGCGCCGTCACTCGTCACGACCGACCCACCGATGTCCAGGCCGGGCAAGGACTTCGACTGCGAGCCCGTCGCGAGCACGAGCGCGTCGCCGCGGTAGGTGCTGGTGCCGCCGCCGTCGTGCGTCACTTCCACGGTACGTTCGCCGACGACACGCCCGTGCCCGACGACGACGTCGATGGACCGCGACGCGATCAAGCCCTGCAGACCGCGGTACAAGCCGGCGATCACGTCGTCCTTGTAGCCGTTCACCGCGCTCATGTCGACACCGTGGAGAGTCGCCTTGATCCCGAAACTCGTTGCTTCCTTGACGGAATCGGCGATCTCGGCGGCGTGCAGCAGCGCTTTCGTCGGAATGCACCCGTTGTGCAGACAGGTACCCCCGAGCTTGCCCGCCTCGATCAGGACGACCGACATTCCGAGCTGCGCGGCGCGAAGCGCACACGCGTACCCTCCCGATCCGCCGCCCAGAATCACCACGTCCGCGGCGGTGGTCACGTCGTCACCCATCGCGAACTCAGAAATCGAAGCGGTTGGTGAACCCGCCGTCGACCACCAGATTGGTCCCGGTGATATGCCCGGCTGCGGGCGATGCCAGGAAGGACACCGCGTTCGCGACGTCCTCGGCGGCACCGAGCTTACCCAGAGACGCGGACGCGAGCGCAGCCTCGTACAAGGCCGGGCGGCTGCTCTGAATGGTGTCCCACGCCCCGCCCTCGAAGAAGATCGGACCGGGCGACACTGCGTTGACTCGGATTCCCTTCGGACCGAGCGCTCGGGCCTGAGCCGACGAGTGTTGCAGCACAGCTGCTTTGAGCGCACCGTAACTGTTGGCCGTCGTGATCGGCCCGGCTTCGAGAGCGGACGTGGTACTGATGGTGACCACCGACGCGGCGTCGCTCGTCTCGAGGTGCGGCGTCGCCGCCTCGATGAAGTTGACCAGACTCATCAGGTCGACGTTGAAGCTGTTCAGCCAAGCCTGCGGGCCCTTGCCGGTGGCTGCGGAGGCGTTCACGACGACGATGTCGATTCCGCCCAGCGCTGCCGCGGCGTCGTCCACGAACGACGCGACGGCAGCGGCGTCGCCGACATCGACCGCCTTGTGGAAAACCGTTCCAGCCCCGGACAATTCGGCGGCGACGTCGGAAAGGTGTTCTTCTCCGCGCGCGCAGATTCCGACCGACGCACCTTCGGCAAGCAAAGTGCGTGCGATCGACAGGCCGATTCCACGGCTCGCGCCGCTGACGAGCGCTCGTTTTCCGGCGAGACCGAGATCCATGTGATGACTCCTTGGCTGCTGTGGGCGCTGGGCGCCGGTGTCGAAAGTTCGTGTGCGGTGTTGCGGCGGTTACTGATTCATGATTCCGACATGGGTCTGGAAGTCGAGCACGTGCGTGAAGTCGTTGACCGACTGGACGGCGCGACGAGTGTCGGCGCCGCGAACGACGCTCAACGACGTGTGGTGGACCCGCACCGGCATGTCGAGACCGCTGCCGAGCGCGTGGGCGAGCACCGCGTTGATGACGCCTCCGTGACACGTCACCACGACACGTTCACCGAGGTGATCGTCCACGATCGTTTCCACGACGCCGAGCACACGCTCGCGGAACGCCTGGGCGTCCTCGGCGTACGGGAAGACCTCGTACCGCCGCGTTCGAATGTGGTCACGGAATATCGCGGCGATCTCGTCGTGCGGCAGGACCTCGAACGGGGATCGGTCGGCCGGAAATCTCTGCCACGCTTCGTATTCCACGAGTTCGGAGCGGACGAACGGGGTCAGCCCGTGACGTTCCGCAATCGCGGTTCCGGTGCGCAGTGCACGACTCAACGGTGAACTGTAGACGGCGTCCACACGGGCTGCAGCCAATCGCTCGGCCACGGCGTCGACCTGACGCTCACCGAGCTCGGACAGCGGCGGGTCGACGGTCTCGCCTGCGCTGAGATCCTTGCTCAACTTCTGCTCGCCGTGACGCACGAGCACCAGCTCGCACAGACCGTTCAACGGGGCGAACGGGTTGTCGAGGTCGATGGACCGAGCGCGCGGCTGACTGAGCATGGTCCGAGTCAACCACAAACTATCGTCGGTCTAAAGATACTTGGGAGAAATTTTCTTCGCAGGCCCCGTCACAGGCTTGCGATGTCGGCCGCCACGTCGCGCACTTCGTCCGAGAACCGTCTGCGCCCGAGGTTGGCCAGTACCGCGTCCTCGGTGAGCCAGGACGACATCGACACTTCCAACAGACTCGACAACGCGGTCGCGGCTGCAGCCTGTTTCGCCCGAACCGTGATCCCGTGCCGGGTGCGCAGTTCCGCCATGAACAAATTCAGCACAGCCAAACGAACACTCCGACGAAGAGACTCGATGGACAAGCTCCACCCGGGTGAGTGCACGAAGTACACGAGCGACGCCGGGCGATGTTGATCCGTCCATTCGAGCAGCCCGACGATGACGTCGCCCAGAGAAGCCGAGTCGTCGCTGTCGATCCGACGGCGTAATTCGTCGAGCAGACCCTCCGAATACAGGCGAAGCCCACCGAGAAGGACGTCGTCCTTCGACGGGTAGTGGTAGTAGACAGCGGCGGAGGTCATCTGTGCCTCGGCAGCGATGTCGGCCACCGTCACGTCCTCGATGGACCGCACCGAATACAGATGCATGGCAGCGTCGATCACCATCTCGCGACGCGACGGCCGGTGGGCGGCACGTTTGACGCTCCCGTCCTCCGAGGCCTTACCGGTGCTCCTCGCCGTCCCCTTCTTGCCTGTCATGACCTAGATCATGACAGGCAGGGTGTCGGCCCGGCGGTGGGCGACCCGCTTCTCGTCGCGAACAGGTCGCCCGACCCGTGGACGTGGTGTGTGAGGATGGACCCACCCGAGGGGCCGACGAGAACGGGAGCACGCTGTGGCGCGACGGAAAGCTGTCGACGAGGATCTCGCGACGCAGGTCGACGACGAATTCGGCGACGAACCGATGCCTGCCGACCCCGCGCCTGCTGCATCGACCAAGAATTCCGCCCATCGGCCGTCCCGTCGGCATCTCATCGTCCAGGCCGCCGTTCGAGTGTTCTCGACGAAAGGGTTCGCCGAGGCGTCGATCCAGGAGATCGCCGAAGCAGCAGGCATGGTGGCGACCGCGGTCTACTACCACTTCTCGAGCAAGGAAGAACTGTTCGAGAGCGCTCTCGGCTACGCGATGGACGCGAGCTCGGCCGCCGCACAGAACACCAGGCCCGACGACGTGGACGCCGACGCGGACTCGTTCCGTGCCGTCATCGATGCGGTGTGGGACTGGACCGCGGAACATCCGAACGCGTCGCGCATGCTGTTTCTCCAGATCGCGGGCGGAGCCACTCCCGGGACACGCCTGCTGACCAAGGAGTACATGGAGCGCCATATCCGACGGGCGTTCGACTACTTCCCCGCCGTCGAGATCCCGTCGAACAAGCGGGCAGCGGCCGCCCAGCAGGCCGCGCGATCGTTGCGAGTTCGGACGATGATCGGAACCACGATCGCCATTCAGCCTCTGCGCATCGAGGGCGGGCCACTGTCGAACATCTCCACACCGCGTCTGCGCGCCGCGATCAACGACGTGTGTTCGAAGATGATCGTGGGTCGCTGAAACAGCCGCTCACGTCGGCGCATTCGAGTAACTTGACTGCAACCACAGTTGTTCTGTCGAGTTCTGGAGTGTGTCCATGCGCATCGCCGCATTCACCGGAGGCCATTCGTTCGACCGCGACGCCTTCGCTGCCCTGCTGGAGTCTCTGCCCGGTGACGTCACCTGGTTCGAACATGCCGACGTCGCCCTCGGGCCCACCGAGCTGACGACTTTCGACGTCTGCCTCCACTACGACATGCCGGGGACGCTGCCCGAACCGTCCGATCCCCCCGCTGCGTTACGCGACGCGATCGCGTCGGCACCGACGACGGGACTGGGATACGTGGTCCTGCACCACGCCATCGCGTCGTGGGCGACCTGGGAGGGGTGGTCGGAATTCGTGGGGGGCAAATATCTCTATCGACCGGGCGTCGTTCGCGGAATCGACGAACCCGATTCCGGCTACCGACTCGACGTACCCCAACGAATTTCGGTTGCGGATGCGTCGCACCCGGTCGTCGAGGGAATCCCCCCGACCTTCGACATCGTCGACGAGACGTACCTCTGCCAGGTGTTCGAGGACGACGTGACGCCCCTGCTGCGTAGTGACGCCGAGATGACCGACGCCGTGCACTGGTCCACCGCCCTCGCCATGGCCGGCAGGCGCGGTGAACGCGAGGGGTGGCATCACGAGCCCGGCTCGTCGCTGTGCGGGTGGACGAAAACCAATGGTCGAAGCCGTCTGGCCTACCTGCAGCCCGGAGACTCGGCGGCCACCCTCGGCGATCCGGTGTACCGGCGCCTGGTGGCAGGCGCCGTGCGCTGGGCCGCTCGACCGCAGGGCTTTATGTAGTCCAATTCAAGAAATATGTGTCTGCCGTCACGTGCCACTGTTACAGTAAGTGCATTCGACGTTAAGTAAGGCCTCAGCCCCGCTTCAAGGAGAACCGCGATGCGACAGATCAAGCATCCGATGAGCCACGCGATCTACGAATTCGACGACGATTTCAACGTCTTGGTGACCACTCGCGACGGACGAACCGGAACGTTCGACCCCGAGGGCAGGTACCTGCACGGTGAGGTGAAAGCCGTCGATCCCGAACTGGCGCGCTGGGTGGGACTCGGTCCGCGAGAACCTATTCCGATCACCCAGAACCGGCGCTTCATGGGAGCCGCGAAGCTACTGGAGAAGATGCAAGCCGACAAACTCGCCGAGGAAGCCCGCGCCGCGGCGCTGGACAAAGGAGGCAAGCTGTGACCGATATCGAGGATCGCCCGCCGTCGGGGACCGACGACGGATTCATCGAGAACGGAATGGGCTACCAACGCCTTCTCGACACCGACACCCACCCGGTTCCGCCCATCCTGCGCGAAGAAAGCCACGACCTCTACGAGGACCAGAATTTCGTACCGGTCTCGCGCTACATCAGCCGCAGATATCACGAGCTCGAACGAGACCGCGTGTGGTACAAGGTGTGGCAGATGGCGTGCCGCGAGGAGGAGATTCCCGAGCCCGGCGACACACTCGTCTACGAGATCTGCGAGAAGTCCATCCTCATCGTGCGCGGCAAGGACATGAGCATCCGCGCGTTCTACAACTCGTGCCTGCACCGCGGACGAACGCTACGCGAGGAGGCCGGACCTGCAGGTAACGAAATACGTTGTCCCTTCCACGGTTTCGCGTGGAACTTCGACGGGACCCTGAAGTCGATGACGTGCGCCTGGGACTTTCCACAGGTCGATCAGGGGAAGATGGACCTTCCGCAGGTGAAGGTCGGCACCTGGGGCGGCTTCGTGTTCATCAACATGGACCCCGAATCCGAATCGCTCGACAGCTTTCTCGGGGATCTCGGTAAGCACTTCGAGGCGTGGCCACTCGAGGATCGGTACATCCAAGCCCACGTCGCTCAGGTCATCCAAGCGAACTGGAAGATCGCGCAGGAGGCGTTCTCCGAAGCGTTTCACGTGATCACGACGCATCCACAACGCGTCGTCGGGACCGGGGACTCCAACAGCCAGTACGACAGCTGGGGAAACTTCAACCGCGGCATCACTGCCAACGGAGTCCCGAGCCCCCACATCAACTTCGTCCCCACCGAGCAGGAAATGTTCGACTCGATGGTCGACGCCCGTATCGACGAAGATCCCATGGTGACGCTTCCGGACGGCGTGACCGCTCGCGAGATGTCGGGCATGCTGGCCCGCGAAGGACTGCGCGATGTCATCGGAGATGTCAAGGCGGACAACATGTCCGACGCCGAGTCACTCGACAGCATCTATTACACGGTGTTCCCGAACTTTCATCCGTGGGGCGCCTACCAGCGAATCGTGTACCGGTTTCGGCCCAACGGCGACGACCACGAAACGTCGATCATGGACGTATACCTCCTCGGGCCGTTCAAGGGTGAACGGCCGAAGCCGGCCAAGACCCAATGGCTCGACCCCGACCAATCATGGTTGGAGGCAACGATTCTCGGAAGTTCGGCCCGGGTGTTCGACCAGGATGCCTACAACATGCCGAAGGTCCAGCGAGGGCTGAAGACGACGCAGGCGAAGACGATCCCCCTCGCCCGGTACCAGGAATTGAAGATCAGACACATTCATCACCTTCTCGCGGAGTGGATCGGCGAGTAGGCGCCTTCGGCGCACGTGCGCGCGAATGTATAGCCCTCTATACATTCGCGCGCACGTGCGGCGACGCCGTCTAACGAACGAGAGGCCGGACACTCGGAGATCTCTCTCCGTGTGTCCGGCCTCTCGTCACCGGTAGTGGGACAGCGTAGAGCCGTCAGCAAAATCCGGGTTTGGCGATCCCTGAAAGGGGATCAGATAGCGCGAACGCCCGTTGCCTGGGGGCCCTTCTGACCCTGGCCGACCTCGAACTCCACGCGCTGACCCTCGTCGAGCGTCTTGAAGCCAGTTCCCTGGATCTCGGAGTAGTGAACGAACACGTCAGGTCCGCCACCGTCCTGCTCGATGAAGCCGAAGCCCTTTTCGCCGTTGAACCACTTAACACTGCCCTGCGTCATACCGTAAACCTTCTGTAGCGAGCTGGACCTTCACGTCGAAGCTCCAATCTCATCCGTGATCATGCCATTGTTCTGAGTCATGCGAAACGTCGGGGGCGAAAAAACTTCGAGATAGCGTGGACCCGGTGGATTCGCATCATCACGACATCATCCGCCTTGCATGGTCCAGACACCTGGGGCTCGCCGACTCTGCGCTGCGTGACGGACGCCGTCACACCCTCGTCGTCCCGGAGGCGACGTCGGTCACATTTCTTCGTCTCGGCGACGCCACTGCCCTGGTCGGGCCGGAAGCAGCTGTCTCCGAGGCGTCCGACAGGTCGGACGACGAGCTTGCCCGACGCGGCACCCTGGCGTCGTCGTGCGAGGCACCCGGCCGGACGCACGGGCCGGTCGTGCTGTCGTTCGCGGGCGACATCGGTACCGAGCTGGATCGACACGACCCGCTGATCTCCCACGACCTCGGCCACGTGCTCGACCTCGAAGGCCGATGCGCACCCGACGACGTCATCGCCGCCGATCTGACCCGCAAGCGATCCTGGTTCACTCTGCTCGACGACGACAGGCCCGCAGAATCCGCCGCGCCACTCGCTGCGGCCGCGTATCTCGAATGGGAGGGCGTACTCGCGGACGTCGGCGTGTTGACGGCACCGACGGCGCGCCGCCGCGGCAACGCTCAGGTGGTGGCTCGTCTTGCGACGAACGACGCGTTCGACGAGGGCATGATTCCGCAATGGCGATGCGACGTGGAGAACACGACGGCCCGTCGCCTCGGCGCGAGGCTCGGGTACGAAGAGTGGGGCGTGCTCGTGTCGGTCGACGTACGTTGAATTCATGAGCTACGTCGAGAACGGCAAGGAATTCGTACGCGACACCAACTACATCGAAACCCGCATCACCGCGGACGGCCGCGACGGGTATCCCGTCGAAGCGGGCCGCTACCGCCTCGTCGCGGCACGGGCATGCCCGTGGGCGCATCGATCCATCATCGTGCGTCGCCTGCTCGGGCTCGAGGACGCCATCTCCCTGGCCATCCCTGGCCCGACGCACGACCAACGCAGCTGGAACTTCGATGAGGAACCGGGTGGCGTCGACTCGGTCCTGAAGATTCCGCGACTGCAGGACGCCTACTTCGCCCGTTTCCCCGATTACCCGCGTGGCATCACGGTGCCCGCGATCGTCGAGATCTCGACCGGCCAGGTCGTCACGAACAACTACCCGCAGATCACGTTGGATTTCTCCACCGAATGGACGCAGTACCACCGCGACGGTGCACCCGATCTGTACCCCGAGGCGCTGCGCAGCGAGATCGACGACGTGGCCCAGCGCGTGTTCACCGAGGTCAACAACGGTGTCTACCGGTGCGGCTTCGCCGGATCGCAGGAGGCGTACGACAAGGCATACGACCGCCTGTTCGACGCCTTGGACTGGCTCGCAGGCCGCCTCAGCGACCAGCGATACCTCGTCGGCGACACGATCACCGAAGCAGACGTACGTCTGTTCACGACACTCGTGCGTTTCGACGCCGTCTACCACGGTCACTTCAAGTGCAATCGCAGCAAGCTCAGCGAGATCCCGACGCTGTGGAACTACGCCCGCGACCTGTTCCAGACCCCGGGCTTCGGTGACACCGTCGACTTCGACCACATCAAGCGGCACTACTACGTCGTGCACAGCGACATCAACCCGACCGGCGTCGTACCGAAGGGGCCCGAGCTGCACGGGTGGCTCGAGCCCCACGGCCGCGAATCACTCGGCGGACGCCCGTTCGGCGACGGCACCGCGCCGCATCCACCCAGTAAGGACGAGCAGGTCCCGGCGGATCACTGGGTGCCGGCGTAGGTGCCGAAGCTCCACGTGATGCCCTCGGGATCGCGGCACGTGAATCCGCGGCTGCCGTAATCCTCTTCTTTCATCGGACGGGTCACCCGGGCACCGGCTCGGGTGACCCGTTCGAGTACGGCGTCGGGGTCGGCCGTGACGACGTAGACGTTCCCGACGCCCGGATCGAGCGGAGAGTCGTCGCGTGCGCTTCCGAGCATGACGCCGCCGCCTTCCGGCCACCTGAGCTCGGCATGCTCGACGACGTCACCGTCGCCGTACACGGCCGCCTCGGTGAAGCCGAACACATCGACGAGGAAGCGGATGGCGGCACGCGCGTCCGCGTAGGCGAAGCACGGCCAGATTGCGGTTGCGGTACCTGTTTCCTGTGTCATGACTGCGATCCTTCCCCCGGTCACCCGTCCTCGTCTTGGACGAATGAGAACTTCTCGTCCCGACGCCACTGCGACGGCGAGACGCCCGCGAGATCGCGCCATTCGCGGGCCATGTGTGCCTGGTCGTAGTAGCCGCATGAAGCCGCGATGTCGGACAGACGAGGCACGGCGGGTCGTTTCATCAGGCGGTGCGAGCGGTGGAAGCGGGCGATTCTCGCCGCATCCTTGGGCGAGATCCCGAACTCCGCGGCGAACCTACCGACCAGGTGTCTGCGGCTCCACCCGATGTTCGACGCGACCTCGCCGACGCGCGCCGCGCCGCCCGCGTCGACCAGTTGTCGCCAGGCCTCGCGCAGCGTCGGATCGATCTGCTGCTCGGTCGGCGACCGACCCAGGATCTCGTCGACGACGTCGAACCTGTCCATCCAATCGGAGGCGTCGCTGACCCGATCGAGCAACTCGTCGGCGTCTCGGCCGAGAACGTCGGACAGGTCGACCATCCAGTCGCCCAGCGCAGCAGTCGGAACGCCGAACAGCGATCGCGCACCCGACGGGGTCAAGGACAGCTGGATACCGTGCTGATTGCCGTCGTGCGCGATCGTCACGGGCTCCGCGGAGATGCCACTGGCCAGCGTTTCGAACGAGCAGGCACCCTGTCGTGGGGAGTCCGCGATCTGCAGCTTGTCCCCGATCGACACGATCACCGTCAGATACGGGCTCGGCATACCGATGTGCTGCCCGGGCTCGTATCCGGACAAGCGATAGCCGTCGTAGGCGCGCACGTACGGACGCAACCTCGTGCTCGCTGCTCGACGCGCGCCGTCGGACACGGCATTCATGCGTTCAGGGTAGAACCGACACCGAACGGGTACCAGCGGTTCGGTGCCGACAACCGGCACCGAAGGGATCGAACGGAGCGGGGCGTGGCGAGCAAGAAGAACGACCAGGTCGACGTCATCAAGGAGGGCGGACGCGTCGAGAAGGCCCTCGTCGGCATCCTCGACAACGCCAGCCGCCTCCAGGGACCGGCCGTCGAGAAGTACGTGGCGCACATGCGTCGTCAACACCCGAACGACACCCCCGCGCAGCTGATCGAACGCCTCGAGAACCGTTTCCTGCTCGCGGTGACCGGCAGCGGCAGTGCCGTCGGCGGCGCGGCGGCAGTTCCGGCGATCGGCACGATCGCATCGCTGACAGCGGTCGGTGCGGAGACGGCGTTCTTCATCGAGTCGTCGGCGCTGCTCACCCTGTCGGTCGCGTCGGTGCACGGCATTCCCGTCCACGACCACCAGCAACGACGCGCCCTCGTGCTCGCGGTCGCGCTGGGCGAATCCGGAATGCAGATCGTGCAGAAGACCGTCGGCACGTCGGCGAAGAACTGGGGAACGCTCGTCACGTCTCGCATTCCGGGTGGCGCGATGGCGAACATGAACCGGTCGCTCGTGAAGAAGTTCGTCTCGAAGTACCTCGCGAAACGGAGTGCCCTGCTGTTCGGCAAGCTGCTTCCCGCCGGAATCGGGGCGGTCATCGGCGGCGCAGGCAATCGTGCGATCGGCAAGGGCGTCATCCGTAATGCCCGGGACGCGTTCGGTCCCCCGCCTGCCGCCTGGCCGGAAAGCCGCATCATCGAGCCCGACTGAAATGTTTCGACCCGAAGCGAACGTTGGAGGGAACATGACGATCACCGACACACCCGAACTCGGCAGGCTCGGCATCTGGAGACACTTCTCGGGGATACCGCCTGAGCTCGCCAAGCAGATCGAAAGCAACGGTTACGGCACGATCTGGCTCGGGGGGTCGCCTCCCGCCGATCTCGAGTCGGCCGAAGAAGTGCTCGACGCGACCGAGTCCATCGTCGTCGCGACCGGCATCGTCAACATCTGGTCGGCCGACGCAGCCGAGGTGGCCGAGTCGTATCAGCGCATCGAGAAGAAGCACCCCGGACGGTTCCTGCTCGGCATCGGCGCGGGACATCCCGAGGCAACGCAGGAGTACACGAAGCCGTACGACGCTCTCGTGACGTACCTCGACACGCTCGACGAGGGCGGCGTCCCGGAGAGCCGACGCGTTCTCGCAGCGCTCGGACCGAAGGTGCTGAAGCTGTCCGCTGACCGGGCCGCGGGCGCACACCCCTATCTGACGCCACCCGAACACACCGCCGA
This sequence comes from Rhodococcus sp. BP-261, assembly GCF_019835205.1. NCBI lineage: Bacteria > Bacillati > Actinomycetota > Actinomycetes > Mycobacteriales > Nocardiaceae > Rhodococcus > Rhodococcus sp. BP-261. Next base: position 118,987 of record NZ_JABUCO010000006.1, read on the forward strand.
GGCACGCGCGATCCTCGGACCGGACAAGGTGCTGGCACCGGAACACAAAGTCGTCCTGGAGACGGACCCGGTGAAGGGCCGCGAGATCGGTCGGCCGCCGGTGAACAACCCGTACCTGCAGCTGCGGAACTACGTCAACAATCTGAAGCGCCTCGGGTACACGGACGAGGAAATCGGTGACGGTGGAAGCGATCGACTGATCGACGCCCTCGTCGCGCACGGTGACGCCGCGTCCATTGCCCGACGTCTGCACGAGCACATCGACGCAGGCGCATCACACGTCACCGTGCACGCGCTGCCGGACCACGCGGACCCGGCGGTCACCTACCGCGAGGTAGCGGCGGCGTTCCTGGGCTGACACCCATCCGTCGGAACGAAGCCGTACTGTCTTGACGCATGACGTACGGCTTCGCTGTCAGTGCGCTCGAAGCGCAGGGTCTGACCAAGTTCTTCGGGGCGGTCCGCGCGGTGTCGGACCTCAGCTTCTCCGTGCCGCGCGGATCGATCACCGGGTTCCTCGGGCCCAACGGTTCGGGCAAGACGACGACCCTGCGCATGCTGCTCGGTCTCGTACGGCCCACCGCAGGTGCGTCGTACGTGGCGGGCGTTCCGTTCTCCGAGCTGACGCACCCGGCGCGCGCAGTGGGCGCCGTTCTCGATTCGCGCAGCCTGCATCCCAAGCGAACGGCACGCGGACATCTGCGCATCTACTGTTCGGCCGTCGGTGTTCCGGATGCGCGAGCCGACGAGATGCTGGGCCTCGTCGGGCTGTCCGACGTCGGTGACCGTCAGGTCGGCGGCTTCTCGCTCGGCATGCGACAACGGCTGACATTGGCCACCGCGCTGCTCGGTGACCCGGAGATTCTCGTTCTCGACGAGCCCGCCAACGGCCTCGATCCAGAAGGTATCGCGTGGCTTCGCGACTTTCTGAAGTCCTACGCGGCCGGTGGCCGTACCGTTCTGATCTCGTCGCATCTGCTGCGTGAGGTCGAAGCGACGGTCGACCATCTGGTCATCGTCAGCGCCGGATCGCTCATGTATCAGGGCACCGTCGAGCAACTGCGCGCGTCGCGGCCGAGCCGAACACTCGTCGCCGTCTCCGACCCTGCCGCGCTGGCGTTGGCACTCGCGTCGAACGGAGTCACCAACGCACAACTGCTCCCCGACGGCAGGCTCGGCGTCGCAGGCAGCGACACCGACACGATCGTCCGAATCGCCGCCGACGCCGGCCTGACGGTGTTCGGCACCGTATACGAGCACGTCGATCTCGAGCACGTGTTCCTGTCGATGACCGCAGGTCAGTACGCGAGCGCCCCGGTCGGACCGATGCAGCGGGGCTACCCGGCACCGCATCACGGACCCGGCTACGGACCTCCACCGAACCACGCGTCGTCGCCCTGGAACGGAGGCCGTTCATGACACTGCTGACCGCGGAACTCCGCAAGGTCACCACGCTGAAGTTCTGGTGGCTGTTGGCTCTGCCGCCGATCGTCGTGGGCATCTTCGCCAGCGCCATCTCGTCGGCGATCTCCGAAAGCGTGAGCGACCTCGACATCGAGGGCGGTTTCGCGATCTTCGGCCTGTACGCGGCGCTCGGCGTCGCAATGGTGTTCGCGGCCGTCTTCGCCGCGGTCAACGGCGGCACCGAGTTCCGGCACGACACGATCACGACGTCGTTCCTCACCTCCCGTGGACGCGACCGGGTGATCCTCACGAAAATCCTCGTCACCGCGTTGTTCGCTCTCGGATACGGGCTCGCGGTCGAGATCGGAAGCATCGTCTGCCTGCTGCTCTTCTCCCCCACCACCTTCACCTTGAACGCGCACGTGATCGGTGTCGTCGTCGCCGGGTTGTTCGCCGTCGTCGCGTGGGCGGTCATCGGCATCGGCCTCGGATTGCTGTTCGGTTCACCGACGTGGTCCGCGATCGTCGTCGTCGCATGGTTTCCGATGGGCGAGACGATGCTGGTCTCGATACTTGCCGGACTCGGGATCCCGAACGGCTCGCTGCTGACCCCCGCGGCATCGTCGCTCGCGACGGTCACCGTGGGCGACACCGACGACGCTCCGTTCCTGATGTCGTGGCCGTGGGCGCCCGTCGTGCTGGCTCTGTGGGCGATCGGACTCGCTGCCGCGGGGTGGTGGCGCACCCGACAGCGCGACATCGTCCAGTAACGCTGTCGGTGGCTCGGTCTACCTTTGAGAGCGATGCCAAGGAACGGTAACGACCTACGCGCTGCAGACAGACCGATCGGCTGGATTCGCCGGCTCGGTGCGCAGTGCTGGCTACACCGGAAAACCGCGATCGGCGCCCTGGCGGTCACGATGATCGCCGCTGCCATCGACATCTCGTTCCCCCTGCTGACACGGGTCGCGGTCGACGACGCGGCCGCAGGCGACAACAGCACGATCGTCGTGGTCGCCGCGGCCATCGCTGCACTCGGTGTCGTTCGATTCGGTTGTCAGTTCGGACGTCGGTTCCTCGCCGGCCGACTGTCGATCGACGTGCAACACGACCTGAGGCTGGGCCTTCTCGCATCGCTGCAACGACTGGACGGCCGTGGCCAGGACGACATTCGCACCGGTCAGGTCGTGTCCCGGTCCATCACCGACCTGCAACTCGTGCAGGGCCTGCTCGCGATGGTGCCGCTGTCCGCGGGTGCGCTGCTGCAGTTCTTCCTCGCGCTGGGCGTCATGACGTATCTGTCGCCGCTGCTGACGGTCGTCGCGCTGCTGATCGTGCCCGGAGTGGCCTTCGTCGTGTACCGAATCCGGCCCACTCTGTTCGCGGCCACCTGGTCCGCGCAACAGCGAGCAGCCGATCTCGCGCAGCACGTCGAGGAGACGGTCACCGGTGTGCGCGTCGTGAAGGGGTTCGGCCAGGAATCTCGGTCCGTCGACCGTCTCGAGAGTCTCGGCCGAACGCTGTTCGCCGAGCGAATGCGGTCGGCGAAGATCAACTCACGATTCGCACCGTCGATGGCGGCGATCCCGCAGCTCGGACTCGTCGGCGTCATCGCGCTCGGCGGCTACCTCGCGCTGCACGGCCACATCACGATCGGCACGTTCCTTGCGTTCGCGACCTACGTGGCGACGCTGTCGGCCATCACTCGGACGCTGTCGTCCGTCGTCGTCATGGCCCAGCTGTCGCGCGCGGCGGTCGAGCGCGTGTACGAGGTCGTCGACACCGAGCCGTCCGTACCCGAGCCGTCGCATCCCCGACGCCTCCCCGACGGTCCCCTCGGTATCGACCTCGCCGGTGTGACGTTCGGATTCGATCCGCAGCGCGACGTCCTGCAGAAGCTGGATCTCACGGTCGCGCCGGGAGAGAGCGTCGCCGTCGTCGGACATGCGGGTTCGGGCAAGACGGCACTGTCTCTGCTTCTCCCTCGCTTCTACAGCCCGGAATTCGGGTCGGTCGCGCTCACGTCCGACGGCGAGAGGTTCGACGTCGGCGAGATCAGCGCCGAGCAGCTACGCGGAGCCGTCGGGCTCGTGTTCGACGAGCCCTTCCTGTTCTCCGACACGATCGCCGCGAACATCGCGCTGGGCAGGCCCGACGCGTCGGCAGAAGAGATCGAGCGAGCAGCCGTTCTCGCCGAGGCACACGACTTCGTCGTCGAACTGCCCGAGGGCTACGACTCCACCGTCGGCGAGCGTGGCCTGACGCTGTCCGGTGGTCAGCGCCAACGCATCGCGCTCGCGAGGGCTCTGCTGACCGATCCACGCGTCCTGGTTCTGGACGACGCCACCTCCGCCGTCGACGCCGCGACCGAGGCGAAGATCTTCGACGCACTGCGCGCTCAGCGCGACAGGACGACCGTCATCCTCGCGCATCGTCGCTCGACGCTGTCGCTCGCCGATCGCGTCGCGGTGCTCGACGACGGCCGCATCATCGACACGGGAACCGTCGACGAGCTCGACGAGCGGTGTCCTCTGTTCCGAGCACTCCTCGCCGGCGGCGAGTCCGACGACCCCGTGTACGACGAGGACGCCGCGTGCCGCGGATGCGAGCCGAGCGAGGAGACGCTGTGGCCCGCAGTCACACCGTCCGGATCTGCCCGTACACCGGGCGCCACCGCACCGGGCCGGGGCGGTGGGGGTGCACCCGGCCGGGGTGGCGGGGGTGCAACAGGAGCTCTCGGCAACGTCGCGTCGACGCCCGAGCTGCAGAAGGCCGTCGACGCTCTTCCTCCGGCGACCGAGGGCCCGGCGACCGGCGGGCCCGCACTGCGCACCGCCGATCCGCACTTCCGACTCTCACGCCTGCTGAAGCCCGTGCGGTGGCTTCTGACGTTCGTCGTCGTCCTGCTCGCGCTGGATTCGCTGTCGTCGATCGCGTTCCCGTCGATCGTGCGGTACGCCGTCGACTCCGGCGTCGCCCGGGGCGACTCCGGCGCACTGTGGGTGGCCACCGGAGTAGGCGTCGTGCTGGCCGTCGTGGGGTGGTTCGTCATCTGCGCGACGACCGTCGTCACGGCCCGCGCGGGCGAACGCGTGCTGTTCGGTCTTCGCGTGCGTAGCTACGCGCACATCCAGCGTCTCGGCCTCGACTACTACGAACGCGAACTGTCCGGTCGCATCATGACGCGCATGACCACCGACGTCGACGCGCTGTCCTCGTTCATCCAGACAGGCGCGTCGACCGCCGTGGTCAGCCTGATCACCGTCCTCGGCATCTCGGCCGCGTTGCTGATCACCGATCCGACTCTCGGGCTCGTCGCGCTCGCCGTGGTCCCGCCGCTGATCGTGGCCATCCTCGTCTTCCGCAAGGTCTCCTCGGCGGCGTATTCGGCATCCCGTGAGCGCATCTCGGCGGTCAACGCGGATTTCCAGGAGAACATCGCGGGTCTGCGCTCGGCGCAGGCGTACCGGCGCGAGGAGTTCGCCGCCGAACGATTCTCCGAACGTGCCGACCGCTACCGCCGCAGCCGTATGCGCTCCCAACGCGCGATTTCGGTTTTCTTCCCGTTCATCACGTTCCTCTCCGATCTCGCGCTGGCGCTCGTCGTCCTCGTCGGCGCGCATCAGGTCGCGACCGGGGCAACCTCGGCAGGCACGCTCGTCGCGTTCGTGCTGTACCTCGGGTTGCTGTTCGGGCCCATCCAGCAGCTTTCCCAGGTGTTCGACGGCTACCAGCAGGCCAGTGTCGGCGTCCGCCGCATCGGTGATCTTCTGCGCACTCCGAGTTCGATCGAGACCGCGTCGTCGGGTGACGTCGTCGAAATCGAGAACGGGCATCTCCGCAGTGACATTCGTCTCGACGACGTGGGCTTCCGCTATGGCGGTGCGGACACCGAGGCGCTGCGTGAGGTCAATCTCACAATCGAGCACGGTACGACCGTCGCGCTCGTCGGACAGACCGGCGCGGGCAAGTCGACGGTCGTCAAACTGCTCGCCCGGTTCTACGATCCGACGTCCGGATCGGTCCGCGTCGGAGGCACGGATCTTCGGCGCTATCGGCTCGCCGAATACCGAAGCAGGCTGGGCGTCGTGCCGCAGGAAGCGCACCTGTTCACCGGAGACGTCGCGAGCAACATCGCCTACGGAAAGCCCGACGCGAGCCGCGAGCAAATCGAGTCCGCGGCACGAGCCGTAGGCGCGCTCGACACCATCGCTGCACTTCCGAGCGGTATGCACCAGCCCGTCGGCGAGCGAGGGCAAGGTCTGTCGGCCGGGCAGAGGCAACTGATCGCCCTGGCCCGAGCGGAACTCGTCGACCCGGATCTGCTGCTCCTCGACGAAGCGACGGCCACCCTCGACCCGGCCACCGAACGCAAGGTCCTCGCCGCGAGCACTGCCGTCGCACGCAAGCGCACGGCGGTCGTCGTCGCACACCGACTGGCCACCGCGGCACGGGCGGATCTGATCGTCGTCGTCGACGCAGGCCGGATCGTGGAGGTCGGCACACACGCGGATCTGCGGGCCCGAGAGGGCCACTACGCGCGGCTGTGGGATGCGGCCGAAACACGCGGCGGGAATAATCCGATACACCAAGGAGTCGTCAGCAGAGAAGCCGACAGTTACTCGTGAGTACATACCACAGCTATGTCCCGGACGGCGGTAACTCACCGACGAGGTCTAGCCTGGACAAGTACGCGCGCTGATCGGGAACGAAGAGAAGAGAAGAGGCGAACTACTGCCGTGAGCAGCAGCTCTACTACCCAATTCGGACAAAACCAATGGCTGGTCGACGAGATGTACCAGCGATTCAAGGAAGACCCGTCGTCTGTCGACGCGAGTTGGCACGAATTCCTGACCGACTACGACCCGGACGCGCCCGCGGGTGACGACACCGCGTCGGCTCCGAACGGCAGTACAGCGCAGGGCAACGGCAAGACTCCTCCGGCCCCTCCCGCTCCCCCGGCGAAGGCTGCACCGAAGGCAGACGCTCCCAAGGCCGAAGCGCCGAAGACAGTGGCTCCCAAGGCAGAGGCACCCAAGGCGGAGCCGTCCAAGCCCGCTGCGAAGCCCGCTCCCACGGCGAAGCCCGCGACGTCCAAGGCTGCAGGCGCCAATCAGACCGCGGCCCCGGCGAAGCCCGCCGCCACCACGAACGAAGAGTCGAGCAAGGTTCTCCGCGGCGCCGCTGCTGCCGTCGCCAAGAACATGTCCGCGTCGCTGCAGATCCCGACCGCGACCAGCGTTCGTGCGATCCCGGCGAAGCTGATGGTCGACAACCGCCTCGTCATCAACAACCATCTCGCTCGCACGCGCGGCGGCAAAATCTCGTTCACGCACCTGCTCGGCTACGCCATCGTGCAGGCCGTGAAGGCGTTCCCCAACATGAACCGCCACTTCGCCGAGGTCGACGGCAAGCCCAACGCCGTCACCCCCGCGTCGACCAACCTCGGTCTCGCCATCGACCTTCCTGGCAAGGACGGCAACCGCTCGCTCGTCGTCGCCGCGATCAAGAACACGCAGGACCACACGTTCACGCAGTTCTATAACGCGTACGAGGACATCGTCCGTCGTGCACGCGACGGCAAGCTGACGGGTGAGGACTTCCAGGGCGTCACCATCTCGCTGACGAACCCCGGCGGCATCGGCACCGTCCACTCCGTCCCGCGTCTGATGAACGGCCAGGGCGCCATCATCGGTGCAGGTGCCATGGAGTACCCGGCCGAGTTCCAGGGCTCGTCCGACGAGCGCCTCGCCGAACTGGGCGTAGGCAAGCTGATGACGCTGACGTCGACGTACGACCACCGGATCATCCAGGGTGCCGAGTCGGGCGACTTCCTGCGCACGATCCACAAGCTCCTGATCAGCGACGAGTTCTACGACGAGATCTTCCACTCGCTGAAGATCCCGTACGAGCCCATCCGCTGGCGCAAGGATCTACCCGAGGGCACGGTCGACAAGAACACGCGCGTCCTCGAACTGATCGCGGCGTACCGCAACCGCGGCCATCTGATGGCCGACACGGACCCGTTGCAGTTCACCAAGGACAAGTTCCGGATGCACCCGGATCTCGACGTGATCAGCCACGACCTGACGCTGTGGGACCTCGACCGTGAATTCAAGGTCGGCGGATTCCACGGCAAGGACAAGATGAAGCTGCGGGACGTGCTCAGCGTGCTGCGCGACTCCTACTGCCGCCACGTGGGCGTCGAGTACACCCACATCCTCGAGACCGACCAGGTCGGTTGGCTGCAGGAACGCGTCGAGGCCACACACGTCAAACCGACTGTGGCGCAACAGAAGTACATCCTCAGCAAGCTCAACGCCGCCGAGGCGTTCGAGACCTTCCTGCAGACCAAGTACGTCGGCCAGAAGCGCTTCTCGCTCGAAGGTGCCGAGTCGGTCATCCCGATGATGGACGCCGTCATCGACCAGGCCGCCGAGCACGCCCTCGACGAGGTCGTCATCGGCATGCCGCACCGCGGCCGCCTGAACGTTCTGGCGAACATCGTCGGCAAGCCGTACTCGAAGATCTTCACCGAGTTCGAGGGCAACATGAACCCGGCGGCCGCTCACGGCTCCGGCGACGTGAAGTACCACCTCGGCGCCGAAGGCACCTACATCCAGATGTTCGGCGAGAACGACATCGCCGTCTCGCTGACCGCGAACCCGTCGCACCTCGAGGCCGTCGACCCGGTCCTCGAAGGCCTCGTGCGCGCGAAGCAGGATCTGCTGGACAAGGGACCGGGCGAGGGTGGCTTCTCGGTTCTGCCCCTGATGCTCCACGGCGACGCGGCGTTCGCGGGCCAGGGCGTCGTGGCGGAAACGCTGAACCTCGCGCTGCTGCGCGGCTACCGCACCGGTGGCACCGTGCACATCGTCGTCAACAACCAGGTCGGCTTCACCACCGCTCCCGAGCACTCGCGCTCGTCCGAGTACTGCACCGACGTCGCGAAGATGATCGGCGCGCCGATCTTCCACGTGAACGGCGACGACCCCGAGGCGTGCGTCCGCGTCGCCCAGCTGGCCGTCGACTTCCGTGAGAAGTTCAACAAGGACGTCGTCATCGACATGATCTGCTACCGCAGGCGTGGCCACAACGAGGGCGACGACCCGTCGATGACGCAGCCGGCGATGTACGACCTGATCGACACCAAGCGCAGCGTTCGCAAGAGCTACACCGAAGCTCTCATCGGCCGCGGTGACATCTCCCTGAAGGAAGCGGAAGACGCACTCCGCGACTACCAGGGCCAGCTCGAACGCGTCTTCAACGAGGTGCGCGAACTCGAGAAGTTCACCCCCGAGCCCAGCGAGTCGGTCGAGCTCGATCAGCAGCTGCCGACCAAGCTGACCACGGCCATCGACAAGTCGATCCTGCATCGCATCGGCGACGCCCACCTCGAGGTCCCCGAAGGCTTCAACGTGCACCCGCGCGTCAAGCCCGTCCTCGAGAAGCGTCGCGAGATGGCGTACGAAGGCAAGATCGACTGGGCCTTCGGCGAGCTGCTCGCTCTCGGATCGCTCGTCGACGAGGGCACGAACATCCGCTTCTCCGGCCAGGACACGCGTCGCGGCACGTTCACGCAGCGTCACTCGGTCATCATCGACCGCAAGACCGGCGCCGAGTACACCCCGCTGCACAACATCGGCAGCGAGAACCCCGGCAAGTTCATGGTCTACGACTCCGCACTCAGCGAGTTCGCGGCCGTCGGCTTCGAGTACGGCTACTCCGTGGGCAACCCGGACGCACTCGTCATGTGGGAGGCGCAGTTCGGCGATTTCGTCAACGGAGCCCAGTCGATCATCGACGAGTTCATCTCGTCCGGTGAGGCCAAGTGGGGACAGCTGTCCGACGTCGTGCTGCTGCTGCCGCACGGCCACGAAGGCCAGGGACCGGACCACACGTCCGGCCGTATCGAGCGCTTCCTGACGCTGTGCGCCGAGGGTTCGATGACCGTCGCCGTTCCGTCGACGCCTGCGAACTACTTCCACCTGCTGCGTCGTCACGCACGCGATGGAATCCGTCGTCCGCTCGTCGTCTTCACTCCGAAGTCGATGCTGCGCAACAAGGCCGCGGTGTCCAACATCGAGGACTTCACCGACGGCAAGTTCCACTCGGTGTTCGACGAGCCGACCTACGACACCGGCACCGGCGATCGCAGCAAGGTCAAGCGCGTCCTCATGGTCAGCGGCAAGCTCTACTACGAGCTGCTGGCGCGTAAGCAGAAGAACGGTCGCGACGACGTCGCCATCGTGCGTATCGAGCAGCTCTACCCGGTTCCGACGCGTCGGATCACCGAGGCGATCAAGAGCTACCCGAACGCCACCGAGTTCCGCTGGGTCCAGGAGGAGCCGGCCAACCAGGGTGCGTGGCCGTTCTTCGGCCTCGCGATGCCGGAACTCATGCCCGACGTGCTCAGCAACATCAAGCGCATCTCGCGTCGCGCCATGTCGGCCCCGTCCTCGGGTTCGAGCAAGGTCCACGCCGTGGAGCAGCTGGAGATCATCGACGAGGCCTTCTCGGGCGTCGGCGAGGACTGACAGCCTACTGTCGGAGCGAATGGCGCCTTCGGTCACTCACAGTGACCGAAGGCGCCATTCGGCGTTTCTAGGAACCTGCGCCCAGCAGCGTCGCGATCATCGTCGGCGCCAGGGCGACGGCGGGGAGCGCACCGACTTCGAGGTCGATCAGCTCGTCGCGCGTGATCTTCGGGTCCTGCAGCCACGAGATGGTGGCTTCCTCTACGAACGCGATCCAGCCGCGGACGGCGAGTTCGGTGGTCGGATTGGCGTCGACGTCGAGTTTGTAAAGATTCGCGACGGTCCGCTCGGCCATGGCACTGCGGGTCTCCTCGAACACCGCACGCATGTCGGGGTCGCCCGTCGCCGATCCCCGCAGCAGGGAAATGAACGTCTCCCGGTTCTCGGTGACGTAGTCGACGTAGTTCGCGATGGAGTCACGCAGGATCTCGTACGGTTCGAGGCTCGTGTCCGGCGCGGTGCGTTCGAGCATTTCCCGGCTCGCTTCACGCACGATGGCCAGGTGGAAGTCCTGTTTCGACGAGAAGTAGTGAAATAGCAGCCCTCGGGATACGCCCGCCTGGTCGGCGATGTCTTCCACCGACACCTGTTCGAGAGGACGCTCGGACAGCATCTCGGTGCCCAGAGAGATCAACTGCGCACGACGCTCCTCGGGACTCATGCGCGTCCGCTTCACCACTGCGTTGTTCACACTCGCCATGAGACCAGCCTACTGAATGGTAGTCAATAACTATTGACTCACACTCAACAAGCTCTTACGCTCACTTGCATGAGTCTTTCGGTAACAGATACTTCCGAGCGCGTGACGGCGCCGCGCCAAGTCGACACCGTGATCATCGGCAGTGGATTCGCCGGGCTGGGTGCCGCGATCAAGCTGGCACAGAAGGGCAAGAGGAACTTCCTCGTCCTCGAGCGCGGCACCGACGTCGGTGGCACCTGGCGCGACAACACGTACCCAGGTGCGGCGTGCGACGTGCCGTCGCACCTGTACTCGTACTCGTTCGCGCTCAACCCGGACTGGTCTCGGTCGTTCTCGACCCAGCGGGAGATTCAGAAGTACATCTCGGCCGTCGCGCGTAAGTACGACGTTCTCGATCGGCACGTGTTCGGTTCCGACGTCAAGACCGTCGTCTGGAACGACGACACGAACCGGTGGGACATCACGGCCACCACGGGCGAATACTCGGCCAAGGTCGTCGTCACCGCTGTCGGCGCACTGTGCGAGCCGAACCTGCCCGACATCAAGGGCATCGAGAACTTCCAGGGCGACATCTTCCACTCGGCACAGTGGAACCACGACGTGTCGCTCGAAGGCAAGCGCGTCGCCGTCATCGGAACCGGAGCGTCGGCCATCCAGATCGTGCCGTCCATCGCCGACAAGGTGTCGCACCTCGACATCTACCAGCGCACCGCACCGTGGATCCTGCCGCGATTCGACCGCGAGTACACCGCGCTCGAGAAGTTCGCGTTCAAGCGCATCCCCGGATTCCAGCGCCTGTCGCGCACCGGCATCTACGCCGCACGCGAGACGCAGGTCGTCGGCCTCGCGAAGCAGCCGGCACTGATGAAGATCTTCGAGGTCATCGCGAAGCAGCAGATCAACAAGGGCATCAAGGACAAGGCCCTGCGCAAGAAGGTCACACCGAACTTCCGCATCGGCTGCAAGCGCATGCTGATCTCCAACGCGTACTACCCCGCCCTCGATCGCCCGAACGTCGACGTCGTCACCGACGGCATCGCGGAGGTCAAGGTGGGCTCGATCGTCACGAAGGACGGCACCGAGCGCGAGATCGACTCGCTCGTCGTCGCCACCGGTTTCCACGTCACCGATTCGCCTGCGTACCAGGGCATCTTCGGCAAGGGCGGCAAGACGCTGGCCCAGACGTTCGAGGAAGAGGGACAGCAAGGCTACAAAGGCTCCGCGGTCGCGGGCTTCCCCAACATGTTCTTCCTCGTCGGACCCAACACGGGCCTCGGCCACACGTCGATGGTCTACATGATCGAGTCGCAGCTCAACTACGTCATCGATGCCATCGACACGATCGACAAGCACGACATCGGCACCATCGAGGTGCGCAAGGACGTGCAGGACGAGTACAACGCCGACCTACAGGACAGGATGGCGAAGAGCGTCTGGATGAACGGCGGCTGCGCCAGCTGGTACCTCGACAAGCACGGCAACAACACGACGCTGTGGCCGGACTTCACGTTCCGCTTCCGTCAGCTGACCAAGAGGTTCGACCTGGCGGCGTACCGTAGCGTCGCAGTATCGGATCTTCCCACCCCGGTCGGTGATGTCGTCGCCGACTCCGAGAGCAAGGTAGCCGTACAGTGAGCGCTTTCGCAGGCAAGGTCGCCGTCGTCACGGGAGCCGGGTCCGGCATCGGACGTGCACTCGCACTGAATCTGGCCCAGCGTGGGGCCAAGCTCGCATTGTCCGACGTCGACGTCGCCGGGCTCGCCGAAACGGTCCGCCAGGTCGAGGCACTCGGCGGCGAGGTCGAATCGCAGTTCCTCGACGTGACGCAGCGCGAGACCGTACTCGACTACGCCGAGACCGTGAAAGCGCGTTTCGGCAAGGTCAACCAGATCTACAACAACGCCGGAATCGCCTACCACGGTGATGTCGAGAATTCGTCGTTCAAGGACATCGAGCGCATCGTCGACGTCGACTTCTGGGGAGTCGTCAACGGCACGAAGGCATTTCTGCCGCTCCTGCAGGAGTCGGGCGACGGGCACGTCGTCAACATCTCCAGCCTGTTCGGGCTCCTCGCGATGCCGTCGCAGGCCGCCTACAACGCCGCGAAGTTCGCGGTACGTGGCTTCAGCGAGGCGTTGCGAATGGAACTGCTGATCTCCAAGGCACCGGTGAAGATGACCGTCGTCCATCCCGGCGGCATCAAGACTGCCATCGCGCGCAACGCCACCGTCGCGGAGAACTACGACCAGGCGTCCGTCGCGAAGTTCTTCGACGCCAAGCTGGCGAAGACCACACCCGACCAAGCGGCCAAGACCATTCTGAAGGGCGTCGAGAAGGGCAAGGGCCGCGTTCTCATCGGTTCGGACGCCATCGCGTTGGACCTGTTCCAACGGATCACCGGGTCGAAGTATCAGCGGGTGGTCGCCGTCATCTCCAACCGCGTCATGCCCAGAAAGAAGTAGGACGATGAAGTCCTTCTACCTGCCCCTCCCGGTGGTCGCCGCGGCGCTGAAACCGTTCTACCGGTTGGCGCTCGACGCCCGGTTGCCGGTCTCGGTGCAGCGCCGGATCCTCGATCTGGCCGCGCCGCTGCAGACCATGCCCGACGGCGCCGTCAGCCTGAAGACGACGCTCGCGGGCCGTCCCGCCGAGCGGATCACCGTCGGAGCAACCGAGCGAAACACGGCCGTGCTGTACTTGCACGGTGGTGCGTACACGATCGGATCGATCGCGACGCACCGCTCGCTCGCGGCACACCTCGCGCGTGAATCAGCCAGTGCCGTCTACGTTCTCGACTACCGTCTGGCGCCCGAGAACCCGTACCCCGCCGGCCTGAACGACGCGGTCGCAGCGTTCCGCGAACTCGTCAAGGCACACGGGTACACACCGGACAGGATCGCCATCGCCGGTGATTCCGCGGGTGGCGGGCTGACCGTCGCAACGGCGCGGCATCTCGTCGACGACGGCGTGAAACCCGCTGCGCTCGGCCTCATCTCACCGTGGGTCGACCCCGGTGCACGCGACGCGCCGTTTCCCCGGGACATCGTCGTCAACACCGCGTGGTCCTTCGCGGCCGCGGAGGCCTACCTGGGCGACGGGGATCCCCTCGATCAGGGATTCGCGCCGCTGCACGGAGACCTGTCCGGCCTCCCGCCCATCGTCATGCACGTCGGCAAAGCCGAGGTGCTCTACTCGCAGATCGTGGATTTCCACGACCGGCTCCTGACGTCGGGCAACGAGGTCGAGTACGTCGAATACGAGAAGCTGTGGCACGTCGCGCATCTGCAGACCTCGATTCTGCGCGAAGCCGCCGAAGCAACCCGCCACCTCGGCGCGTTCCTCGGGGCGCGCCTGCGGTCGTCAGAGGTTGTGCTCCCCGAGCCAACGAGCAGCGACATCGCCTGACGACGCACCACCGCGGACCTCGCCGATCATGTCGGCGAGGTCTGCTGTCGTCAGCTCCCCTGCCACGACTGAAAACGACCGAATCTCGCTGTCGCTCAACACTCCGTCACGAAAAAGCGGTACGACATTTCGAGCCGCGAACACCTCGTCCGTATCCGTCAGCGCCGTAAGGTCTTTTGCGCCGGGGCCTGCCGACGCCGTCCGAATGATCCCGACCTGGGCCGAACCGTCGACCAGCGCGTCGACGACGCTCTCGTCGTCGGTCACCGTGTCGACGGACCCGAACGTGCAGCCGTAGCGCTGGGCCAGAACGTCCACCGCGGACGCGTCGGCCTCGGTGACGACGAGCGTCGAAGCGCCGCAGCGGGATGCGATGTCGACCGCCGCGGTCGCGTCGGCGAAGGGGCCGGACGTCGTGACCGCGACGGCCTGCCTGTCCTCGGCCGTCGCGTAGTCCGTTACCGAAAGTCCCGCGGGCAAGGCCTTGTTCAGGTCGACGAACACGTCGTCGGCGCCGGTCGCGGTCGACGTGGAGTCGAACGAGACCAACAACTCGCCGGTGAGCTCGGGTACGACGTCGACATCGCCCTTGTCGAGCGCGGCGAGATAGTCCGAGCGATCGCCGATTCGGGTCTCCGTACGGACGTCTGCTCCCACCGAGCGCAACGCTCCGGCGTAGATCTCGGCCACGAGTTCGTCGCGGACGTCGTCACCCGACCCGACGACGATCGGCGACTGTTGTTCCGTCCCTCCGCACGCCACCGCGAGACAGGACAACAGAACGGACAGCGACACGGCGACGGGCGCTCGCAGGCCACGCACTTTCACGAACAACACTCCACTCCTACTGCACTGTGTCGGTGGTCGGGTTTACGGTTCTCGCACGCAGGGAAAAAAGGGGCGAACGAGATGATCACCGGGGCAACCTCAAGGCTAAGCTAGCCCCGATCACCATCGGTGAGCGTCGAGGCACCCACCCGGGCCGGTTCACACGCTGGAACAGATGGAAGGAACCCATGAACATCACCCGTACCACGCGCGCCTTGGCTGCGCTCACATTGTCGGCCCTGGCGTTGACCGCGTGCGGCGGCAATTCCGATCCACTGTCCAGCGGCGGCGGTGCAAGCAATGACGACCCGAATTCCATCATCGTCGGTTCGGCCAACTTCACCGAGTCGGAGACCATCGCCAACATCTACGCCGAGGTGCTGCGCGTCAACGGATTCGACGTGAGCACCACCCTCAACATCGGAAGCCGCGAGGCGTACATCCCGGCGGTCAAGGACGGGTCGATCGATCTGATCCCCGACTACACCGGCAACCTGCTGCAGTACCTCGACCCCGAAGCGACTGCAACCTCCGCCGAGGACGTCGAAGCCGCGCTTCCCGACGCACTCGGCTCCGAGCTGGCCATCACCGAGCCTGCACCCGCGGAGGACAAGGACGCCATCGTCGTCACCCGCGAGACGGCCGAGCGGTGGAATCTGAAGACCATCGCCGACCTGGCACCTCACTCGGCCGAGATCAGCATCGGCGCACCGCCCGAATTCCAGGAACGCGCGTACGGGCTGCCCGGCTTGAAGACCAACTACGGCGTCGACATCGACCCGAGCAAGTTCGTCCCGATCGCCGACGGCGGTGGCCCGGCAACCGTGGCCGCTCTCGCCGAAGGTCAGGTCACGGCTGCGGACATCTTCTCGACGTCGGCGTCCATCGCGGAGAACGACTTCGTCGTGCTCGAGGATCCCAAGTTCAACTTCGCAGCGCAGAACGTGGTGCCGGTGGTCAACGCCGGCAAGAATTCCGACAAGCTCACCGAGGTTCTGAACGCGATCTCGGCCAAGCTGACCACCGAGGGATTGCTGGCGCTCAACCAGTCCGTGTCCGGTGACACGAAGACAGAACCCGCCGCGGCAGCGAAGCAGTGGGTAGAGGAACAGGGACTGAGCACGCCCGTCAGCTGAGACCACCTCTGCCGACACACTTTCCGACCGATCGGAGCGCTCCACCCGTGATCACGTTCGAGAACGTCACCAAGCAGTATCCCGACGTAAGGGGTCGTTCCGCAGGCTCCACTCCCGGCGTCAGGGGTCGTTCCGCAGGCTCCACTCCCGGCGGCACCACTGCGGTGGACACGTTGAATCTGCAGATCGAACCGGAGTCGTTCACGGTCTTCGTCGGGCCGTCCGGCTGCGGCAAGACCACGTCGATGCGCATGATCAACCGAATGATCACACCGACGTCGGGCGTGATCACGGTGGACGGAAAGAACATCGCCGACACCGATGCCGTGGCACTGCGCCGCGGCATCGGCTACGTCATCCAGAGCGCCGGACTGCTCCCCCACCGAACCGTCGTCGACAATGTGGCGACGGTTCCGGTGCTGCGCGGCGAATCCCGTCGATCCGCACGCAAAGCCGCGTTGACGGTGTTGGAGCGGGTCGGTCTCGATCCGGCGATGGCCTCGCGATACCCGGCCCAGTTGTCGGGCGGACAGCAGCAACGCGTAGGCGTCGCACGAGCACTCGCAGCCGATCCGCCGATTCTGCTGATGGACGAGCCGTTCAGCGCCGTCGACCCCGTCGTGCGCGAAGATCTGCAGACCGAGATGCTGCGCCTGCAGGCCGAATTGAAGAAGACCATCGTCTTCGTGACACACGACATCGACGAGGCAGTGCGGCTCGGCGATCGGATCGCCGTGTTCGGCACCGGCGGCCGTTTGCAGCAGTACGACCGCCCCGAGGTCGTACTCGCTTCTCCTGCAACGGATTTCGTGGCGTCGTTCGTCGGACGCGATCGAGGGTACCGCGGCCTGTCGTTCCGGACCGCAGACACCGTTCCGCTGCACGACATCGAGACATCCACCGCGGACAACCTGAAGAACCTTCGGCTCGAACAGGGTCAGTGGGTCCTCGTGGTCACCGACGCGAACACGCCCCTCGGGTGGATCGACGTCACCGGCGTCGAGGGCATCCGCGCGGGCGACACCGTCGAGCGGAGCACCGCTGCCGGCGGGTCGCTGTTCACCGTCGGCGGAGATCTCCGACTGGCGCTCGACGCAGCCATCTCGTCACCGTCGGGCATCGGTGTCGCCGTCGACGACCAGGGTCGTGTCGCAGGTGGCATCGACGGATCCGAGGTGCTGGAACACCTTGCAGCGCAACGTAGAGCCGAGGACCAGGACCGCAACAAGCACTACTTCGGAGACGCCCCGCTCGTCGGGGACGGGCTTCGCTGATGCGGTGGCTCGTCGACAACTTCGACGTCGTCCTCGATCTGACCAAGACCCACCTGTATCTCTCGCTCGTTCCACTGCTGATCGGACTGGTCGTCGCGGTACCGGTCGGAACGTTGATACGCAACGTGTCGTGGGTTCGTCGAATCACGTTGACCGCGGCCAGCATTGCGTTCACCATCCCGTCGTTGGCATTGTTCGTCACCATTCCGGCGATCATCGGGACGCGGGTACTCGATTCCGTCAACGTCGTCATCGCGCTCGCGGTGTACTCGACGGCCCTGCTCGTCCGCGCAGTACCGGAGGCGCTGGATTCCGTACCGGCTGCCGTCGTCGACTCCGCCGAGGCAATGGGCTACACCCCGCTGCGTCGAGCGCTCGGCGTCGAACTGCCCCTGGCTCTTCCCGTCCTCGTCGCAAACGTGCGCGTCGTCGCGGTCACCAACATCTCGATGGTGTCCGTCGGATCGGTCATCGGTATCGGCGGTCTCGGCCAGTTGTTCACGCAGGGCTATCAACGTGACTATCCGGACCAGATTCTCGCCGGCATCATCTCGATAGTGTTCCTCGCGTTGGTCTTCGACGCGGCGCTGTACTTCGTGGGCCGTCGACTCACGCCGTGGACGCGCCTCGGGACGGCACCTGCGAAGCGGAAGGCCGCCAAGTGAACATCTTCTCCGGAGCGTTCTCGTACATACTCGACGCCGCGAACTGGCAGGGCAGCACCGGAATCGGCGCGCGCATTCTCGAACACGTCTGGTACAGCCTGCTGGCCGTCGTCGTCTCGGCTGCGATCGCCGTTCCGATCGGACTGATCATCGGCCACGTCCGTCGTGGTGAGGTTGCCGTCGTCGGACTCGTCAATGCGCTGCGTTCGCTGCCGACGCTGGGTGTACTCGTCTTCCTCGTGTTGCTGATCGGTCTGGGGCTCGTGCCGCCGATCCTCGCACTCGTCCTGCTCGGCATTCCTCCGTTGCTCGCCGGAACGTACGCCGGTATCGCGAATGTCGACGACAACGTGGTCGACGCCGCCCGAGCAATGGGTATGACCGAGCTGCAGGTGCTGTTCCGGGTCGAGGTGCCCAATGCGCTGCCGCTGATCCTCGGAGGCCTGCGCAACTCGACGCTGCAGGTGATCGCAACCGCAACCGTCGCCGCATACGTGAACCTCGGCGGGCTCGGCCGCTACATCTTCGACGGTCTCGCGCTCTACCAGTACGACCGCGTCCTCGTCGGCGCCATCCTCGTCGCGGTGCTCGCTCTGGTGATCGACGGCCTGCTCGCCCTCGCCGTGTACGCCTCGGTCCCGGGGACGGGCCGTTTGCGCCGGCCCACCCAGCCCGGACCGAGGGCGCCCCGTGCTCACTCTGAGTGACCGAATGTCACCCTCGCTCCCAGCCCGCCCGACCCAGCCCGGACCGAAGGGGCCCCGTGCTCACTCCGAGTGACCGAATGTGACATTCGGTCCCGAGCGGGGGGCGGCCCCAAGCGAGCGGGGGGCGGGCCCGAGCAGGAGCGGCCCCGGATACGAAAGCACCCCGAGCCGTAGCCCTGTTGGGGGCGGCTCGGGGTGCTTCCCCCTACTGTCCTACGCGACGCCTTCTGCTCGCGCTGCTGCCGCAACTGCGTCCGCAACGGCCGGGGCGACACGCGGGTCGAGTGGGCTCGGGACAATTTTGTCCGTCGCCAACTCGTCGCCGAGAACCGAGAGGATTGCCTCGGCAGCGGCGAGCTTCATGCCTTCGGTGATGCGGCGTGCTCCGGCGTCGAGTGCGCCCTTGAACACGCCGGGGAAGGCGAGCACATTGTTGATCTGGTTCGGGAAGTCACTGCGTCCGGTCGCGACGATCGACGCGTACTGCGCCGCGCGGTCCGGGTGGATTTCCGGGTCCGGGTTGGACAGAGCGAAGACGATCGACTCCGGTGCCATGGACGCGATGTAGCTTTCGTCGATCTGGCCGGCCGAGACACCGAGGAACACGTCCGCTCCGGCGAGCGCATCAGCCGCAGTTCCGGTGACGCCGCGGGGGTTGGTGCGGGCCGCGAGCTCGGTCTTGACGATGTTCAGGTCGGTGCGATCGGAGGAGACGACGCCCTTCGAGTCGAGCACGACGACGTCGGACACGCCCGCGGCGAGAAGAATGTTCGCGCAGGCGACTCCTGCTGCACCTGCGCCCGAGATGACGACCTTCAGTCCTGCAGTGTCACGACCCTGCACCTTCGCTGCACCGTTGAGGGCAGCGAGGACGACGATGGCGGTGCCGTGCTGATCGTCGTGCATGACCGGGCAGTCCAAGGCTTCGACGACGCGTCGCTCGATCTCGAAGCAGCGCGGGGCGGAGATGTCCTCGAGGTTGACCGCGCCGAAGCTGTGGCGCAGACGCACGATGGTCTCGACGATCTCGTCGACGTCGTTGGTGTCGAGGACGATCGGGATGGAATTGAGTCCGGCGAAGTTCTTGAACAGCGCTGCCTTGCCTTCCATGACGGGAAGGGATGCGCGCGGGCCGATGTCGCCGAGGCCGAGGACGGCGGACCCGTCGGTGACGACGGCGACGAGACGGTCGGTCCAGGTGTACTGCTTGGCCAGCGCATCGTCCTGCGCGATGGCGCGGGACACCTGAGCGACACCGGGCGTGTAGGCGATGGACAGGTCGCGCTGCGTCTCGAGGGGTGCAGTCAGCTCGACGGAGAGCTTCCCACCGACGTGTCCGAGGAAGATTTCCTCCTCGGTGATGGCAGACAGATCAGCGGCGTTGTTGGTCGGTTGCGTCACAGTCGTCACGTTAATAGCTCCTCAGGAAAATTCATCTCTCTCGGCTACGCGCGACGCGTCGGAGAGATGATTCGAAAGAAGATGTCTCGGTGCGCGCCCTGGGTGGCTGCGTCTACCGAAAAACCAGGATGACGTGAGGCGGGTGAGCCGTCACGAACGAACGTGGCGCTGTAGCGCGCATGATCCCGGACAGCCTACGTCAGCCCCACCACTGAGTCCACAACAGCACCCCCGCGAGGGCGAACACCAGCAGCGATGCGATCACCGAGACAGCTCGTGCCCGATGGTCGGCGATGCGCTGGAGCACGATCGCAACGATCGCAGCCCCGATGTGCGATGCCACCGACACCGTGCCGGGTCCAGGAAATCCGCGTTGACTTCCCAGATACTGCGTGCCGACGACCACGACGGCCAACACGACGAGTCCCGCCGTGACTGCTCCACTCAGACCCCGAAGCAACCGTCATCCTCCTGTGGTGGTCGTGACTCGCGCGTCGGACTGCGCGACGAGCCGTTCGTACTGATCCACGGCCGTGGTGTGCTCACCGAGCCGCAGCGGCTTGTTGTCGCCGTGGTAGTCCGAGGACCCGGTGACGACGAGATCGAGTTCCTCGGCCAGCTCACGCAGGACACGCGTGTCGTTCTCGTCGTGATCGGCGTGTTCGACTTCGAGTCCGCCGAGTCCGAGAGGGACGAGGTCACGAATGTGCGCGAGGTCGAGCAGCCGTCCGCGAGTACGCGCTCGTGCATGCGCGACGACGCTGACGCCTCCTGCCGCGCGAATCATCTCGACGGCCGTGTCGAGCGGCGTGTCGATCTTCGCGACGTAGTACGGGCTGTCGGTCTTCAGCGGGCCGTCGAACGCCTCCTGCACGGACGCGACGGCACCCGCGTCGACGAGTGCGCGTGCGAGGTGCGGCCTTCCCGCCGACTCCCCCGTCGCCGCGAGAATCGCGTCGGGCTCGATCATCGGATAGTCGACGGCGAGACGCTCGGCCATGACGCGGATGCGGGCGACGCGTTCGGCGCGCAGCCTGCGTCGTTCGGCGGCGAACACCGGGTCCTCGGCGTCGAAAAGATACGCGAGCAGGTGCACCGCGACGGGATCGCCGTCCTCGCCGCGTCCCTCGCACGACATCTCCATCCCGCGCACGACGGTCAGGCCGTTTGGAGCAGCGGCGACGGCCTCGTCCCACCCCGCGGTGGTGTCGTGATCGGTCAGTGCGACGACGTCGAGACCCGCCTCGGCGGCGGCCCGCACCAATGCGGCGGGACTGTCGGTGCCATCGGACACGCGAGAATGGGTATGGAGGTCGATACGCACGAGTGCCAGTGTCTCAGGCGCCCGAGCCGTACATCTGTCAGGCGTACAGTTGCGCGTCGCGCGCCCCGGACCCGCGCCCGCTCGACACGAAAGAGAGCAGCCCATGCCATCGCTACCACCACGGCCGTCGCTACCGTCGCTGCATTCTCTTCGGCCGGCCTCCCGCGGGCAGGCGAGCGGGCCGAAGGTGCCTGTTCCGACGGCTCGCGCGATCGTCGACTGCGCCGTCTACGTCGACGGTCATCGGCTGCCGGGCAGGTTCACGCATTCGGCCGCGATTGCCGAGGTCCGGGGGCGCGGCGAGGGCTTCGTCTGGATCGGCCTGCACGCTCCCGACGAGGGCCAGATGACCGGCGTCGCCGAGCATTACGGCTTGCACGAACTCATGGTCGAAGATGCCGTGCAGGCCCATCAGCGCCCCAAGTTGGAGCGGTACGACGACATCGCCGTCCTGGTCCTGCGCACGGTCAGCTACGTCGAGCACGAGTCGGTGACGACGGCCAACGAGATCGTCGAGACCGGAGAGATCATGGTCTTCCTCGGGCGCGATTTCGTGCTGACGGTTCGGCACGGCGAACACTCGGGATTGTCCGGGGTCCGACGCGACCTCGAAGAGAACCCGGAGCGTCTGGCTCTCGGGCCGTCGGCGGTGCTGCACGCCGTCGCCGATCATGTCGTCGACCAGTATCTCGCGGTGACGTCCTCGATCGAACGCGACGTCGACGTCATGGAGGAGGAGGTCTTCTCCCCCACTCACCACGTGCCGATCGAGAACATCTACATGCTCAAACGAGAAGTCGTCGAACTACGACGCTCGGTCAGCCCGTTGTCGACGCCGCTGAGCCAGCTCGTCCAAGGCGCCGACACGCCGGTCCCGAAAGCCGTGCGACGGTACCTGCGCGACGTGCTGGACCACCACACGACCGTCGCCGATCGGGTCGCGGAATTCGACGAGGTGCTCAGTTCCCTCGTCGACGCGGCGCTGGCTCGCGTGACGATGCAGCAGAACATGGACATGCGCAAGATCTCCGCGTGGGTCGCGATCGCTGCGGTACCGACGATGGTCGCGGGCATCTACGGCATGAACTTCGACAACATTCCCGAACTGCACTGGACGTACGGCTACTACCTCGTCCTGGGGGTGGTCGCGCTGTTCTGCGGAGGTCTGTTCAGGACCTTCCGCCGCAATCACTGGCTTTGACGCACGAACTACAGCGTCACGGCCGATCGGTTCGGGTCCCGGACGTCGACGCCTGCCTCGGCCCACGCCTCGCGCAAGGCGTCGGCTCCGCGTAGACGCACCCACGCCGCTTCGGTTCCGGTGAGCGGTACGACCGACAGGAAGCGCACCGGATCCGCCGGTTCGGGCAGGGGGAGGTCGGCGACGTCGCTCGCGCCGAGCAGGACCGCGGTGAACGGCGCGTTCACCCACAGGGGTTCACCGAGGTCGAGAAGTGCATCCTCGACGAGCACGAGCCCCTCGACCGCAGGCGACGCGGCCAACACCGCGAGCGTCTTGTGCACTCCCGACGCGACTCCCGCGCCCCCGACGAGCGTCAGGATCAGCTCGGCCCGTGGGCCGCGGTTGGGGTCCGCGACAAGCTCGTTCGGATCGGCCATCGGGTGCCGGGAGCAGCCGAGCGTCGCGTAACGAACCAGGTCGTCGCTGGTGCCGACGAAACGCAACACGTCGAGGGGTTCGAGCCCGAGGAACGTCACCGACGCCGACGAGGGACTCTCGTCCCCGATCTCGGCGATGAGGTGTGCGCGTACGGACGGGATCACATCGCTCACGAAGTACATCCAACACCACAGGCGACCGGTAGCGTCGTGCGCGTGGTCTCTGTCCTCGCCGTCGCCGACGAAACGATCGAGAGTCTGTGGAGTGCCCAGGTTCGTTCGATGGACGTCGACCTCATCCTCGGAGCCGGGGATCTTCCGTTCGACTACCTCGAATACCTGACCGACGCGCTGAACGCCCCGTGCGTGTTCGTCCCGGGCAACCACGACCCGGATCTGACGGGATACTCGGCAGGACGTGCAGGCTGGCTGCGCGCCGGATTGCCGACGACGTGGCCCGGCCCGGTTGGGGCTGTCAACGCCGATCGCAAGATCGTCTCCGCGGCCGGTCTGCGCATCGCCGGTCTCGGCGGATCCATCCGCTACAACGGCGGGCCGAATCAGTGGACGCAACGCCAGCAACGGCGTCGAGGAAAATCGCTGACGCGTACGAAGACGTGGGCCGAGAAGGTCCGCGGTGATCAGCGCGGCATCGACGTTCTGCTGACCCACAGTCCCCCGTTCGGTGTGGGCGACGGCACCGACCCGGCGCACGTGGGCTTCGACTGCCTGGACGACGTCACTCGCATCCTTCGGCCGCAGATACTGCTGCACGGCCACATCCATCCGCACGGACAGACGCCCGAGGACCTTCGCCTGCACAGCTCCGACGTCGTCAACACCGTCGGATACACGTTGCTCGACATCGAGCCCGACGGGGAACGCAGAGAACACGCACCCACGATCGTGAGGCGACGCCATGGCACGTGACACCGGATTTCCTGCAGCCGACGCCGAGAACGATTTCACCCGGCAACGCCGGCGCGCCGACATCGCACGGCTGGTGGGATGGCTGCGCCGTCAGCCCGACGACGTCAACACGATCCTGCCGTTCGACGAGGTCGTCGCCGCCCTCGGCAAGGTCGGCGAGCGGCACCTCGGCCTACAGGTGATTCGCGTCGACTCGATCGTCGGCAGCGTCGATCGGACGCGTGACTTCGACCGGTTCTTCCGTCCGACGTCCGCGCGCACCAGGGAACGCTGGCAGCGGCTCGCGGCGGCCCAGCGTCGGGGCGAAACGATGCCGCCGATCCAGGTGTATCGCATCGGTTCGATGCACTTCGTGCTCGACGGCCATCACCGCGTGTCGATCGCGTTCGCGATGCACCGGACGACGATCGACGCGTCCGTCACCGAGATCGTGACACGAATCTCACCCGAGGGAATCACCCGTCGGGGCGACCTCCTCATCAAGGATCACCGACGGATCTTCCTGTCGCGCGTGCCGTTGACGGGCAAGGCGCGGGAGGCGGTCACCGTCACCGATCCGTACGACTATGCCGAGCTCAGCGAATCCGTCGAAGCGTGGGGATTTCGGCTGATGCAGGAGGTGTCGGAGTTCGTCGACCGCGCCACCGTGGCCAGACGCTGGTTCGGCGAGGAATTCCTCCCCGTCGTGCGCATGGTCCGCGCGGCCGACATCCTCGAGGGCCGGACGGACGCCGAGGCCTACCTGTGGATGATCCGCGAGCGGTATCGCCTCGTGCGCGAGCACGTCTGGAACGACGAGATCGTCTCCGAACTGCGCGAGCGTGCGCAGCACACGCGAGGACGGTAGGTACTTCTCGGCTTTCGTCGCGGCGTCGAACCTGATAGGTAATTAGATGCATATATCAAGCAATTGCATTTCTTTCTTTCGGTTCACGTAACGAGGTAGCTTTCATGTCCCGCCCCGGCCGTTTGCTCGTGCCTTCGCTCTGTTTCGTCGTGATGACTCTCGCTGTCCTACAGACCATGGTCATCCCCATCGTCGGAACCATCGGTAGCCAACTCCAGGTGAGCACCACGGCCGCCGGCTGGGTTCTGACGGCCAATCTGCTTGCTGCCGTCGTCGCAACGCCCGTCATCGGTCGGCTCGCCGACCTGTACGGCAAGCGGCCCGTTCTGATCGCCGTCATGGGACTCGTCCTGCTCGGCTCGCTGATCGCCGCGCTCACGCACTCGCTACCGCTGCTCATTCTCGGGCGTGTTCTGCAGGGCGTCTCGTATGCGCTGTTCCCCATCGCGCTGGCGGTGCTGCGCGACGAGATGCCACCCCGCAAGCTCGTCGGCGCGATGGCGATCCTGTCGGGCACGTTGGGCGTGGGCGGCGGATTCGGCCTCGTTCTGACCGGCCTGCTCACCGCCGACGGCGCCGACTACCACCGCGTGTTCTGGCTGACGGTCGGCTTCGTCGCCGTCGCGATCACGCTCGCGTGGTTCGGCATCCCCGCTCGCCGACGCACCGGCTCGGGTTCCGTCGACTGGTGGGGTGCCGCGCTGCTCGCCGTCGCTCTCGTACTGCTGTTCCTCGCGCTGACGCAGGGACGCACGTGGGGTTGGGGTTCGTTGCCGACGCTGGGATGCGCGATCGTCGGTGCCGTCGTCCTCGCCGGGTGGTGGGTGTTCGAGAACCGGATCACCGCTCCTCTCGTCGCACCTCGGATGTTGACGCACGGGCCGTTGCTCGCCACCAACGTCGCGACGCTGTTCGTCGGGATCGGCATGTTCGTGAACTTCCTGGCATGCAGCTACTTCGTGCAGACGCCGCGCGCAGTCGCGGGCTACGGGTTCACCGCCGATGTGCTCGCCGCCAGCGTCGTCTATCTGTTGCCGGGGGCGGTGGTCGGCGTCGCGGCAGCCACCGCGAGCGGGGCCCTGATTCGACGCTTCGGTCCTCGCCCGGTTCTGATCTCCGGCGGCGTCGTCGGTTTCGTCGGCTTCCTGTTCTTCGTGTTCTTCCACGCCGCGACGTGGCAGGTGATCCTCGCGTCGTCGGTCATCAACGTGTTCGTCTCGCTGGCGTTCGCCGCGATCCCGAATCTCCTGATGGCCGAGGTGGCACCCGCGGACACCGGAATTGCCAACAGCGTCAACTCGATCGTCCGCACCGTCGGAACGTCCATCGCGAGTGCGGTGCTGACGACGATGCTCGCGACGTACACCCTTGCGGGCACATCGGTGCCGCGGGAGGCCGTCTACACCGCGGCCTTCGCCGTCGGCGCAGTGGCGTGCGCGATTGTCACGTTGTCCGCCTTGGCAATTCGGGTACCCGCGAAGACGATCGCCGAGCGCAGCACGGTGGTCTCGCCGCGCCGCACCGAGCCCACCAGACTCACAGGAAACTGTGTGGATCAGCGGGTATCGTCCCAGGGGAAACAGCACGAAACCGCTGGTCCGAGCACTCTGGCAAAGGACTGCTGACCCTCTGGGAGAACAGGATTTCCCCTGTCGGAGGACGCAGTGCGCGACCTACGTTGGTTCGCATGAACACACGAAAGATACTGACCCGCACCGCAGTCACGAGCGCACTCGTCGCCGTCCCACTCGTGGCCGTTGCCGGCACCGCGTCCGCGGATCCGATCGGCGACAACCACGACGACCGTGGCCAGAACCAGCCCGTCCCGCAGTTCCAGCTTCCGCAGTTCCAGTTGCCGCAGCTGCAGCTCCCCGACCTGGCACCGCAACCCGATCCAGCCCCGCTGCCCGCACCGACCGCGGTCCCGCAGTTCGGGCCGAATTTCTGGCAGGGAATCGGTACCGGTTCGGCCGGCTGACCGACCCGTGCGTGGGAATGTACAGCCCGCTGTACATTCCCACGCACGTGCGCCTACAGCGTCAGATTCGCACCCGACGCGTGATCGAACACCGACACCTTCGCCGGGTCGAACCACAGCTCGGCCTGACGCCCCACTTCGGCTTTCGATTCGGCAGCCAGACGCGCGACGACCTGTGCACCACCGAGATCCGAGATACCGGCGTCGGCTGCGAGCTCGGCCAGTTCCGCGGACTCGACCTTGTTGCCCTTCAACGTGAAGTAGGCGTACTTGTCGCTACCCATCGATTCGAGGACGTCGACGTCGACGGTGATCACCGTGCCGCTCATCTTCTGATACGAATCGATCAGCGAGGCGTCCTCGAAGTGTTCGGGCCTGATGCCGACCACCACTTCCTGACCGGGGTTCTTCGACTTGATCGTCTGCATGCGCTCGGACGGTAGTTCGAATTCCCCGAGGTCGGTCTTCACGCCGTGCGCCGTCAGCTGTCCCGGAACGAAGTTCATCGACGGCGATCCGATGAAGCCGCCCACGAACAGGTTTCGCGGCTTGTCGTACAGCTCCTGCGGCGAACCGATCTGCTGCACGATACCGCCGCGCAGCACGACGACGCGGTCACCGAGCGTCATGGCCTCGGTCTGATCGTGGGTGACGTAGACGGTCGTCGTGCCGAGTCGCTTCTGCAGCCGCGAGATCTCGGCCCGCGTCTGCACACGCAGTTTCGCGTCGAGGTTCGACAGCGGCTCGTCCATCAGGAACGCCTTGGGCGTGCGAACGATGGCGCGTCCCATGGCAACTCGCTGACGCTGGCCGCCCGAGAGGTTCGACGGCTTGCGGTCGAGGTGCTGACTCAGGTCGAGAATCTTCGCGGCCTCTTCGACTTTCGTATTGATCTCGTTCTTGCTCATCTTCGCGAGCGTCAACGGAAACGCTATGTTCTGACGCACCGTCATGTGCGGGTAGAGCGCGTACGACTGGAACACCATCGCGATGTCGCGATCCTTCGGTGCACGCTCGTTGACGCGTTCGCCCGCGATCCGCAGCTCACCGGACGAGATGTCCTCCAGACCGGCGATCATGTTGAGCGTCGTGGACTTTCCGCAGCCCGACGGCCCGACGAGAATGATGAACTCGCCGTCGGCGATGGTGATGTCGACGTCGCTGACGGCGGCGGCACCGTCCGGGTACAGCTTGGTGACTTTGTCGAGAACGATTTCAGCCATGACGGTTATCCCTTCACTGCGCCGGACGTCAAGCCCGCCACGATACGTCGTTGGAAGAAGAGCACGAAGATGATGATCGGAATGGTGATGACGACGGCCGCCGCCGCGATCGATCCGGTCGGCTCCTCGAACTGGGAGCTACCGGTGAACTGAGAGATCGCGGCGGGCACCGTGATCGACCGTTCCGTCGCCGTCAGCGAGATGGCGAGCAGCAGGTCGTTCCACGCGAAGATGAACACCAGAATCGCGGCGGTGACGATGCCCGGGGCAGCGAGAGGCGCGATGACCTTGCGGAACGCCTGGGCGGGGGTTGCACCGTCCATCTTCGCGGCTTTCTCCAGCTCCCACGGGATCTCGCGGAAGAAGGCGGAGAGCGTGTAGATCGCCAGCGGCAGTGCGAACGTGATGTACGGGATGATCAGGCCCGGCCACGTGTCGAACAGTCCGAGTGCGCGTTCGATGTCGAACAGCGGTGTCACGAGCGAGATCTGCGGGAACATCGCGATGAGCAGCGCCGCGCCGACGAGAAGTTTCTTGCCGGGGAATTCGAGTCGTGCGACGGCGTAGGCCGCCATCGTTCCGATCACGACGGCGATGAACGTGGTGATCAGGCCGATACCGATCGAGTTGATCAACGCCGACGTGAACTGGTTGGTCGAGAAGATGCCCTTGTAGTTGTCGAACGTGATCGAGCTCGGGATGAACTTGCCGTCGGCGATGGTGGCCGTCGACTTGAACGACAGACTGATGATCCACGCCAGCGGAACCAGCGCGTACAGCAGCACCAGCACGTTGACGACGGTCCAGCCGACTTTCTTGCGAGGCGTTACGGTCGTCATTACTTGCGGCCTCCGTCGTCCGAGCCCGGCGCCGAGGCACCGAACAGCTTGATGAACACGAACGCGATGATGGCGACGCAGAAGAAGATGAGAACGCTGATCGCCGAACCGAGTCCGAGGTTGAATGCTCCGAACAGGTTGTCGTAACCGAGAATCGACACC
Organism: Rhodococcus sp. BP-261; assembly: GCF_019835205.1. Classification (NCBI taxonomy): domain Bacteria; kingdom Bacillati; phylum Actinomycetota; class Actinomycetes; order Mycobacteriales; family Nocardiaceae; genus Rhodococcus; species Rhodococcus sp. BP-261. Next base: position 147,967 of record NZ_JABUCO010000006.1, read on the forward strand.
GATCCGGTTCCGTTGCTGCCCTTGGTCAGAACGTAGATGTTGTCGAAGATGCGGAATGCGTCGAGCGTGCGGAACAGCAGCGCGACGAGGATCGCCGGCTTCATCAGCGGAATCGTGATGCGTATCAACCTCGTCCATGCGCCTGCGCCGTCGACCTGCGCCGCCTTGAGCAGATCGTCCGGTACGAGCGCGAGGCCTGCGAGAAGAAGCAGAGCCATGAACGGCGTCGTCTTCCACACTTCGGCGAGAACGACGATGGCGAGGGACGGCAACTGCTCGGTCAGCGGCGCACTGCCGTCGGGAAGCAGGTTGGCCAGGTAGCCCGTGCCGGGCGTCCACGCGTAGTACCAGCTGTACGCGGCGGCGACCGTGACGATGCCGTACGGGATCAGCACGACGGTGCGGACCAGTCCGCGTCCGAAGATGGTGCGGTGCATGATGAGCGCGACGGCGAGACCGAGAACGAACTCGATGACCACCGAGACGATGGTGATACCCGCGGTGACGGCGAACGCCGTCCACCAGTAGCCGTCGGTCAGAACCGTCACGTAATTGGAGAGTCCGACGAATTCGCGGTCGTCGGGAAAGGCCAGGTTGTACTTCTGCAGGCTGAGCCAGAACGCGTAGACGATCGGATAACCCGTCACCGCGATCATCATGATCGCGGCGGGCGCGATCAACAGCAGCCCGAGTCGACGCTCGGCCTTCTTGCCGTCGGACATCTGCTTCAGGACGGCCTGCTTGTCGTAGGTCGTCTCCCGTTCGGTGGTGGGTGCGCTCATGGAATCAGCCCTTCGGAATTGACTGCCTTGGAGACGAGGTCGGCGAGCTTGTCCACGTCCGCCACCGGGTCGATGTTCTGAGGCGGATTGAGCGCGTCGGCGAGAAGGATCGAAATGCTTTGGTACGCAGGCGAAACCGGGCGCACCGCGGCGTTCTCGATGGAGTCGAGCACGCCCTCCCACGCGGGGTACACGGCCTGGAACTCGGGATCCTGGTACAGCTGCGCGAGCACCGGCGGCACACCACCGTCGACGGCGTTGTTGCGCTGGTTGTCCTCGTCGGTCAGGCAGGCGACGGCCTCCCACGCGAGGTCCTCGTGCTGCGTGGTCTTGGCGACACCGATGTTGAATCCACCGATCGTGACCTTGGCGGGCGTGTCCGGAACGACCGCGGGATACGGTGCGCTACGGAACACTTCGGCGACCTTGGCATCCTGCTGATCCGCGGGCACGCCGGTGAGATCGAGGAACGGCACCGCGCCGGCAGCCGCGTTCTCCTTGAGACCGGGAAGCACGAACGGGTAGTTGACCTGGAAGGCCGAGTTGCCCGCCTCCATACCCAATCGTGCTGTGGCTTCGTCGGTCTGCGAGATCGACGGATCGTGCCCGTCGGCGGTGGCGACGCGCTTCATGATCTCGAGCGTCTTCTCCGTCGCCGCCCGATGCTCGGGAGTGTCGTTCAGCGTGACGGTCGTTCCGTCCTCGGCGACGACCTGTCCGCCCGCGCTGACGAGAAGGCTGTTGAACCAGACCATCAGGCCCTCGTACTGCTTGGCCTGAACGCCGATGTAGGCCGGTTTGCCCTGGGCCGCATTGGCCTCCGCCTCGTCGATCATCTGATCCCACGTCTGCGGCGGCTCGCCGCCGGGCACCTGGTCCGGTCGGTACCAGAGCAGCTGCGTGTTCGAGTTGAGTGGCACCGCGTAGAGCTGGTCCTGCCACTCGGCCGTCGCGAGCGGCCCTGCCAGCGTCGACCCGTCCGTCAGCTTCGCGGCGAGATCGTCGGGAACGGGCAGCGCCCATCCCGCCTCGGCGAACTCGGCCGTCCAGACGACGTCGAGCGTCATCAGATCGAGCGTGTTGTCGTTGCCCGCGAGCCTGCGGGCCAACTGGAGCCTCTGATCGTTTGCGCTCTTCGGGAGCGTCCGCTGCTCGACCTTGTAGCGGCCGTTCGACGCGGCCGAGCAGGCTTCCGCGGCTTGCGCGTACTGCTCGGCACCGTCGGCTGCGGTGTAGAAACTGAGCACCGGTGTGCCGCCGCCTGACGAGGAACACGCGGTCAGCAGCGGGCCGACTATCAACGTGGCCGCTGCCAACACGCCTATCCTGGTTGCGTTTCCGGGCCTCGAACGACGCTGTCTCGGCACTCTCGCCTCCCACTGTTCGACTACTCGTGCAGTAACTCCGTTACCTATTGCCCTGCACGTAAAGAAACGTAACCGAACCGAGGGTGCTCGAGGCGAAATTGGGACTATTCCGTAACAAGACCCGGTTACAGCGACAGCTTCGCGAGCATGTCGCGGGCCTTCTCGGCGCTCTTCGGTTCGCAGAGAACGTCGTAACGACCGGCCACCAACTGCATGCTCGACGCGAAATCCCGTTGTCCCTTGGTCGCCGCGTACGGGATCGCAGTGGAAATCAGACCGAAGATGATGCCGCCGACGATGCCGATGACGAGCGCGCCGAGAATGTTGCCGTTCGTGAAGATCCCCAACACCAGACCGAGGAAGACTCCGAGCCACGCGCCCGAAACGATGCCTCCGCCAATGACTTTGGGCCATGTGAGGCGTCCGAGAACCCGCTCGACCTGCATCAGGTCGACGCCGACGATGGTCACGTCCTGCACGGAGAACTCTTGATCGGACAGGTAGTCGACGGCCTTCTGTGCTTCTGCGTACGTCGGATAGGAACCGATCGGCCAGCCCGACGGCGGCGTCGGAAGCCCTTGGCCACCGCGGCCCGGCTGCGAAAGTGGGTTCGTCATGCCCCCTATTGTGCCCCCGATGTCCGGTTCGCACCCTCACTGCGTGTCATTCCGGCGGCGCGCCCCTTGGCCGAGACGACGAGAGCCATCTTGCGGCTGGCTTCGTCGATCATCTCGTCGCCGAGCATGACGGCGCCGCGGGCGCCGCCGGCGTCGGACGTCGAGTACTCGTAGGCCTCGAGAATCTCCTCGGCTTTGTCGAAGTCGGCCTGGCGCGGACTGAAGATCTCGTTGGCGGCGTCGATCTGCGTCGGATGCAGCACCCACTTGCCGTCGAAGCCGAGGCCCGCGGTGCGGCCGGCCGCGCGTCGGAACGCGTCGACGTCGCGGATCTGCAGGTAGGGCCCGTCGATGGCCTGCAGACCGTGCGTGCGGGCCGCGAGAAGAATGGTCATCAGGATGTGGTGGTAGGCGTCGCCGGTGTCGTACCCCTCCGGCTGCTCCCCGACGACGAGCGTGCGCATGTTGACGCTCGCCATCATGTCGGCAGGACCGAACACCAACGTCTGTACCCGCGGGCTGGCCGTGGCGATCTCGTCGATGTTGCGCAGACTCGTCGCGCTCTCGATCTGCGGCTCGATGCCGATCGCGCCGACCTCGAGTCCGGCGTTCTTCTCCACCTGAGTCAACAACAGATCGAGCGCCTGCACGTGCGACGCCGTCTCGACCTTCGGCAGCAGAACGGCGTCGAGGTTGGCGCCTGCACCGGACACGACGTCGACGACGTCCAGGTGCGTCCACGGCGTCGTCCAGTCGTTGACGCGCACGACCTTGATCTGGTTGCCCCACCCGTCGGAGTTGAGCGCGTCGACGATGCGTCCGCGTGCCTCCGCCTTGGCGATCGGCGCGACGGCGTCCTCCAGATCGAGGAAGATCTCGTCGGCGGGCAAGCCTTTCGCCTTCTCGATCATCTTCGCGGAACTGCCGGGCACGGCGAGGACCGAGCGCCGAGAACGACCGCTTTCAGGCGAACTCATCTCCGCTGGACTCCTTCGATTCTCTGGTTGGTCCTTCAACGCTCTAACCTTGCCATCATGGCAGCACTGAGCAAGGTATTCGCGGCCAGGCTCGCAGGTCTGGTGGTACTCGGACCGGACGGTGAATCGATCGGCCGCGTCCGCGATCTCGTGGTCACGATGAGACTGGGACGCGCGCAACCACGCGTGCTCGGCCTCGTCGTCGAACTTGCCACGCGCCGAAGAATTTTCGTGCCCATGCTGCGCGTGACGAGCATCGAGCCGAACTCGGTGCAGCTCACCACGGGAAACGTCAGTCTGCGGCGATTCTCGCAGCGCGCGAACGAGATTCTGGTGTTCGCGCAGATTCTCGACTCGAAGGTGCGCGTCGACGATCCCGAACTCGAGGAACTGCACGACACCGATTCCGTCGTCGTCGATCTCGGCATCGAACTGACCCGTACCCGTGACTGGCTCGTCGCACGTGTCGCGGTCCGACGCCTGCGCGGCAGGCTCGCGCGACGCGGGTCGATGCACGTCGTCGACTGGCAGCACGTACAGGGCCTGACGCAGAACGCACTGTCGCTGCCGGGCCAGGGCGTCGCACAGTTGCTGATGCAGTTCGAGGATCTCCGTGCCGCCGACGTCGCCAACGCGATGCGCGAACTCCCGGTGAAGCGACGGATGGAGGTGGCGTTGGCGCTGGACGACGAGCGTCTCGCCGACGTCGTCCAGGAGCTGCCCGACGACGACCAGGTCGAGATGATGCACTACCTCGGCAGCGAGCGCGGCGCGGATGTGCTCGAGGCGATGGACCCGGACGACGCCGCCGACCTCCTCGGCGAGCTTCCCGAACCCGAGGCCGAATCGTTGCTGCGCTTGATGGACCCCGAGGATTCCGCTCCGGTCCGCCGTCTGCTCGAGCACTCCCCCGACACCGCAGGCGGTCTGATGACTCCGGAGCCGGTCGTGCTGTCGGCGTCGACGACGGTTGCCGAGGCCCTCGCCCGGGTTCGCAACCCGGACCTGACGCCTGCGCTGTCGTCGCTCGTGTTCGTGGTGCGACCCCCGACGGCGACGCCCACCGGCGCGTACCTCGGATGTGTGCACCTGCAGCAGTTGCTCCGTGAGCCCCCTGCCAGTCTGGTCGGCGGCGTCATCGACAAGGCTTTGCCGCGGCTGTCGCCGGAGGACAGCCTGACGGCCGTCACGCGATATTTCGCGACGTACAACCTCGTCTGCGGCCCCGTCGTCGACGACGAGGATCATCTGGTCGGGGCCGTCACGGTCGACGACGTACTCGATCACCTCCTCCCGGAGGACTGGCGAGATCAGGAGGTGGCAGGTCAATGAAGGAATCCGCACGCGCCCGGATGGACACCCCGCAGGGGTCGCGGTTCTTCAACTGGCATCTCGACGTCGATCTCGGCAGCTCGGGTGAACGCGCCGCCCGATTCCTCGGTACCGGTCGTTACCTGGCCATCCAGACGATCGTCGTCGTGGTCTGGATCTTCCTGAACGTCGCCGCGGTCAGTCTGCAGTGGGACCCCTATCCGTTCATCCTGTTGAACCTCGCGTTCTCGACGCAGGCCGCCTACGCGGCACCGCTGATTCTGCTGGCGCAGAACCGTCAGGACGACAGGGACCGCGTGTCGCTCGAGGAGGACCGGGCTCGCGCTCAACAGACCAAGGCGGACACCGAATTCCTTGCGCGCGAACTCGCGTCACTGCGCATCGCCGTCGGCGAGGTCGCGACGCGCGACTACCTGCGTCGCGAACTCGACGAGATCCGCGAAATGCTCGAAGGCCTCGACGGCCAGGCGACGACGTCGAAGAAGTCACGAAAGAAGGCGCGGCAGAGCCAATCGGCGGAATCCATCTTGGGAGAACACCCCGAACTGTAACGTGTATCACTTATGCGGACCCGGGGGAGAATTCGCAGACGAGCGAGCTCTCCCGTGCTGTGCGCGATCGTCGTGGGCGCAGTGGGCGCCGCGGCGGTATCGGCGTCGGTCGGCGTCGTCGAACAGCCCGTCCCCGTGGTCTCGCCGGCCCCACTCCCCCTCGCGGACACGGTTCCCGGCCTGACCGCGCCGAGTCCGAAACCCGATCGCACGCTCACCGTGTTCGTTCCGGAGGAACCCGACGAGCCCGACCCGGAACCGGGCCCCGTCGACCCGCCGAGCGTTCCGGAATCGGTAGCGGTGGCCTATTCCAACGCCGAAGCCGCGCTGGCATCGGAGAACCCGTCCTGCCACCTGCCGTGGTACCTGCTCGCCGGGATCGGGCAGGTCGAGTCCGGTCACGCGTACGGCGGCCAGATCGACGCCGACGGCACCACGGTCACGCGCATCGTCGGCCCCGTTCGGGGCGGCGACCCACGACACGAGCGGGCCGTCGGGCCGATGCAGTTCATTCCGTCGACGTGGGCGCGGTACAGCTCCGACGGCAACGACGACGGAGACAAGGACCCGAACAACATCTACGACGCCACCCTCGCGGCAGGCCGGTATCTGTGTGCGGGCGGGCTCGACCTGTCCGACCCGGCAGACCTGACCGCGGCACTTCTGCGCTACGGCAACTCACCGGTCTACGTCGCGGACGTGCTCGCGTGGTCACAGGCGTACTTGCTGGACGGCGAATCGGTGACCCACATTCCGAGCGCGCCCGCGTCCGGCGCGCCGGTGGAGGAGTACGGCACTCGGCCGTCGACCATCCCCGCGCCGGTGCCCGACACGCCGCCGCCGCCAGCCCTGTTTCCGTTTGCACTTCCCCCTCTGCCACCCTTGCCATGTCTCGTTTCGTGCACGGCCCCCGCGCCTTGATAACAGCGAGGTAACGGAAACGTCTCGAATCAGGTAGCCTCGACTCCGGTTCAGTCACGGAGGCCCGAAGAAGCCGGGCAATTTGGAGGTTACGAGGCGTGGGACGTCACAGAAAAGCATCGAATTCCAAAGCCCGCCGGAACTCGGTGATTGCTCTGACAGGACTGGTCCCCGCCGGGCTCGTCACCGCCGCCACGTCGGCAGGTGCGGCCGAGCACATCCCGTTCATGACGTCGGCGTCGCAGCAGAGCGCCGAACCGGTCGTCGAGACCCCCGAGCCCCTTGCGGAACAGACCGACGCACAGCCGGTCGCCGCGGCCGAGGCTCCCGTCGCGCAGGAAGTAGTCGCTCCCGCGCCTGCACCCGAGCCCGAGGTCGCACCGACACCCGAGCTGCCCACGAACCTCGCAGCCAGCCCGATCGCGATCCCGACGGTCAACGTCTCGGCGTACAAGAACGCCGAGAGGATCCTCGCGACCGAGCAGCCGGGCTGCGGAATCAGCTGGACCATCATCGCGGGCATCGGCCGCGTCGAGTCCACGCACGCCAACAACGGCAAGGCCGACGATCTCGGCGAACTTCTCGAGCCGATCCTCGGGCCCCGTCTCGACGGCACCCTCGCCGGCAACAACGTCATCCCGGACACCGACGGCGGAGCCCTCGACGGCGATCCCCACTACGACCGCGCGGTCGGACCCATGCAGTTCTTGCCCGAGACGTGGAACCACTACCACGCCGACGGCAACGGCGACGGCATCTCCGATCCGCAGAACCTGTTCGACGCGGCCCTCGCCACCGGCAAGTACCTGTGCGACGGCGACCTGAACCTGCGCGATCTGGGCCAGACCACCAAGGCGATTCTGCGGTACAACAACTCCATGGCCTACGTCGCCAACGTGCTCGCGTGGTCCGCCGGATACCAGACGGGCATCGTCCCGACGTCGGACCAACTCCCCCGCATCCACTGACACTTTCGGTCCGCATAGCATGGAGAAATGGCAGTTCTGACGGAATCCGACGTTCGCGGCGCACTCACGAAGGTCGTCGATCCGGAAATTCGCAAACCGATCACCGACCTCGGAATGGTCAAGAGCGTCACGATCGGTGACGGCGGCGCCGTCGAGGTGGGGATCTACCTGACCACCGCCGGGTGCCCGATGCGCACCGAGATCAGCGACCGCGTCACCAAGGCCGTCGCCGACGTCGCAGGGGTCGGCACGATCACCGTCGAACTCGACGTCATGAGCGACGAGCAGCGCACCGAACTGCGCAAGTCTCTGCGAGGCGACTCCGCCGAACCTGTCATCCCGTTCGCGCAACCGGGCTCGCTGACGCGGGTGTACGCGGTCGCGTCGGGCAAGGGTGGCGTCGGAAAGTCGTCGGTGACGGTCAATCTCGCCGCGGCGCTCGCGAAGCGCGGCCTGTCGGTCGGCGTGCTCGACGCGGACATCTACGGCCACTCGGTGCCGCGCATGCTCGGCAACGACGCGAAGCCGACGCAGGTCGAGAAGATGATCATGCCTCCGCAGGCGCACGACGTGAAGTTCATCTCGATCGCGCAGTTCACCCAGGGCAACACTCCCGTCGTCTGGCGCGGACCGATGCTGCACCGTGCGCTTCAGCAGTTTCTCGCCGACGTCTTCTGGGGCGACCTCGACGTCCTGCTCCTCGATCTGCCGCCCGGCACCGGTGACATCGCGATCTCGGTCGCGCAGTTGATCCCCGGCGCGGAAATTCTGGTCGTCACGACGCCGCAGCAGGCTGCCGCCGAGGTGGCCGAGCGCGCGGGCGCGATTGCGTTGCAGACCCGTCAGCGCATCGCGGGCGTCGTCGAGAACATGTCGTGGCTCGAACTTCCCGACGGTACGCGCATGGACATCTTCGGATCCGGTGGCGGACAGGACGTCTCGGATCGTCTGACGAAGGCCGTGGGCGCGAAAGTCCCTCTGCTGGGCCAGATCCCGCTGGACACCGCGGTTCGAGAAGGGGGCGACGCGGGCACGCCGATCGTGCTCGCCGCTCCGGAAACACCTGCCGCGCAGGCGCTCGAATCGGTCGCACAGAAGCTTGCGGTGCGTGAACGCGGACTCGTCGGAATGTCTCTGGGAATCGACACGACTCGGCATCTGTAGATCGGGCGTGTGACTCGCGTCGCAACCTGAGACTTGCCTGAGAGCCGCTGTTGGATGAAGAGTGGCAGGCATGAAAATCCCGCACACGAAGGGCCGCGGCGTCATCGCCGCGGCCTTCGTCCTGTTTACCCTCATGCTGGGATCGGTTCTCGCTCCCTCGATCGCGTCGGCGCAACCGGCTCCCCCGCCGGGCCAGAACTACACCATCGCCACCGACGTGACGTTCGCGCCGTTCGAGTTCCAGGACGAGAGCGGCAATCTCGTCGGCATCGACATGGATCTACTGAAAGCCATCTCCGAGGACCAGGGCTTCACCTACAGCGTCGACGCCGTCGGCTTCGACGCGGCACTACAGGGCGTCACCGGTGGACAGTTCGACGGCATGATCGCCGGTATGTCCATCACGGACGCGCGCAAGGCAACGTTCGACTTCTCCGATCCGTACTTCGAATCCGGCGTCCAGATGGGCGTTCTCGACAGCGACGATTCGGTGACGTCCTACGAGGATCTGCGCGGTAAGACCGTCGCGGTCAAGAACGGCACCGAAGGTGCGACGTTCGCCGAGTCCATCAAGGACCAGTACGGTTTCACCACACGCTACTTCGCGGATTCGTCGTCGATGTTCGACGAGGTGCGCACCGGTAATTCGGCTGCGGTGTTCGAGGACTACCCCGTTCTCGCCTACGGCATCAAGCAGGGCAACGGATTCAAGACCGTCACCGAGAAGGAGCCGGGCGCCAGCTACGGATTCGCCGTCGCGAAGGGTCAGAACCCGGAGCTTCTTCAGCAGTTCAACACCGGCCTCGCAAACCTGAAGGCGAGCGGACAGTACGACGACATTCTCGACACGTACCTCAATTCCGACGCCAGCACCGACGACAACTCGATCATCGGGCTGATCAAGAGCACATGGAAGTTACTGCTCGAAGGTCTGTGGCTGACGATTCTGCTCACCGTCATCTCGATCGCGATCGCCCTCGTACTCGGTGCGATCTTCGGCCTGTTCCGTGTCTCGACCAACATCGTGCTGCGCGGTATCGGCACCACCTACGTCGACATCTTCCGCGGCACTCCGCTTCTGGTGCAGGCGTTCTTCATCTACTTCGGTATCCCGGCAGCGCTCGACTTCCAGATGTCGGCGTTCACCGCAGGCATCATCACGTTGTCGCTCAACGCAGGCGCCTACATGGCCGAGATCGTGCGCGGCGGCATCCTGTCCGTCGACAAGGGCCAGATGGAAGCGTCGCGCAGCCTCGGCATCAGCTACTTGAAGTCGATGCGGAAAGTCGTGATGCCGCAAGCAATTCGGACGATGATTCCGTCGTACATCAATCAGTTCGTCATCACGCTGAAGGACACGTCGATCCTGTCGGTCATCGGCCTCGCCGAGTTGACCCAGACCGGGCGCATCATCATCGCCCGAAACTTCCAGTCGTTCAACATGTGGCTGATCATCGGCGTCCTGTACTTCATCATCATCATGGCGCTCACCAAGTTGAGCAATCGCATCGAGAAGAGGATCAACAAATGACGGTCGACGAGAAGGCCGGCGTCAAGATCGCCGTCAAGGATCTGCACAAGGCGTTCGGCGACAACCAGGTTCTGAAGGGTATCGACACCGACGTCGCGTCCGGTGAAGTCGTCTGTGTCATCGGGCCTTCGGGCTCCGGCAAGAGCACGTTTCTACGGTGCCTCAACAAACTCGAGGACATCACGTCGGGCACGGTCGTGGTCGACGGCTACGACCTCACCGACAAGAAAGTCGACCTCGACAAGGTTCGCCAGCACATCGGCATGGTGTTCCAGCACTTCAATCTGTTCCCGCACATGACGGCACTCGAGAACGTGATGCTCGCTCCCGTCGAGACGAAGCGGCAGTCGAAGGCCGAGGCCAAGGAAACGGCGCTGAAGCTGCTCGATCAGGTCGGCCTGTCCGACCGCGCGCACTACCGGCCGGCGAACCTGTCCGGTGGGCAGAAGCAGCGCGTCGCGATCGCACGTGCGCTCGCGATGAGCCCGTCGATCATGCTGTTCGACGAGGCGACATCCGCGCTCGACCCCGAGATGGTCGGCGAGGTACTGCAGGTGCTGCGTGACTTGGCGAAGGGCGGCATGACGATGGTTGTCGTGACCCACGAGATGGGCTTCGCCCGCGAGGTGTCCGACCGTGTCATCTTCATGGCCGACGGCGTCATCGTCGAGGAGGGAACGCCCGAGCAGATCTTCGGGAACCCGCAGCACTCTCGTACTCAGGACTTCCTGAACAAGGTGCTGTAGCGGGGGCGCCCACCCCGCATCGATGGTCCGTGGCATCCGATAGACGGGCGCCACGGACCATCGATGCCGGCGAAATCAGGTGGCGTCGGCGTCGATCGGCGGCGTCTGGCCGGGTGGGAGCTTCTTCTCGAGCGACGGCTTCGGCGACGAACCCGAGCCGTTGGTTCCCGGCTTCTTCGCGTCGAAGTTGCCGGTGAAGATCGAGTCGTCACCGTCGAGCAGGTGCTTGGTGATGACAGCGCGTGGCGTCATCCCGCGAAGCTGATTGAGGTCGGCCAACGGCTTGCGCAGATCCTCGAAATCGGTGCCGAGCTCGTCCTTGAGCTGTTGGCTCGCGCCGTTGGCGTACTCCTTCACCTGACGCATGGTCTTGGTGACCCAGGTGATGGCACCGGGAAGCCGGTCGGGACCGAGGATGACGAGAGCTGCTACCAGGAGAATGACGAGCTCTCCCCAGCCGATGTTGCCGAACACGGGCCCAGCTTACGTGTTCAGTCCGAAATCGGCGTGACGGTGACGTCGACGAGACGTCCCGACCGCACTAACTGCACGGGCGTCGCCTGACCGATCTCGCTGGCCTGCACTGCGACGACCAATTCGTCGGCGCTGGTGACGGCACGATCGCCGACCTTCGTGATGACGTCGCCCTCGACGATTCCCGCCTGCTGCGCCGGTCCGCCCGAGCGCACGTTGGCCACCTCGGCGCCGGAGGTGGCGTCGTTGACGACCGAACGCGCGTTGATGCCGATGTCCGGATGCTTCATCTCGCCGGTGCGGATAAGAGACTGTGCGACCTCGGTGACGTCGTCGATCGGGATCGCGAAGCCCAGACCCACCGAGCCGCCGCTCTCGCTGCGAATCGCCGAGTTGATGCCGATGACGCGTCCCTCGGCGTCGATCAGCGGCCCACCCGAGTTACCCGGGTTGATCGCGGCGTCGGTCTGAACGGCGTCGATGACCGCATCGGTGTCGGTGCCCTCACCGGACAACCGCACCGGCCGATCGAGCGCGGAAACGATGCCACGCGTGACGGTCTTGTTCAGACCGAGCGGGGAACCGACGGCGACGACGTCCTCACCGACTCGGACGTCCGCCGAACTTCCGAGTTCGGCGACGGTCAGGTTGCCGACGTCGGTCTTCAACACCGCGAGATCGGTCTTGGTGTCGCGTCCGACGATCTGCGCCGGAACCTTGGTGCCGTCGGAGAACGTGACCTGCAGCGTGGCATTGTCCGGGTTGGTCGCGGCCATCGAGATGACGTGGTTGTTGGTGACGATGTAGCCGGCACCGTCGATGACGACGCCCGATCCGGTGCCCGCGTTCTCGCCGAGCGTGACCTGAATGGACACGACGGACGGCAGGACCGCGTCGGCGACCCTGGCGACCTGTCCCGGCGGCAGATCCTCACCGGACGACTGCGTCAAGTTGACCTTCTGACTGGTCAGAGCGCCGGTGACCTCGGCGGTCTCGCGGCCGATCAGGCCGCCGACCAGGCCGATTCCCAGCGCAATCACCCCGAGTACGACCAGCGCCTTCGGTGCGACGCGTTCTCCGAACAAGACTTCGCGCACACCGAGCTTCGGACCGACCGGCACCTCGGCTGGTGTCGGCGTCTGCGCACCGGCTGCGCCGAGACGGACGGCCGAATGCGGATCGCGCCACGGATCCTCGGGTTCGGGCTCGGTGTCGACGACGGTCGACGAGGCGTCGGGATCGCGCTGAAGGGAGGACGTCGCATCGGCGGGACGGCCGAACGCCTCGGCCAGGACCGGGTCGGGTGTACGCACCGACATCGACGGTGACGGCTCGGACCTACGGGCGACCGGCGTGAACGAACCCGTGACGTCACGAGGACGAGAGAAAGCGGCAGCGGATGCACTGTCGACCTCCGGCCGGTGCACGGGCCGCGGTGGAAGTCGGGGCGCTTCGGGATCGGTGTGCGTGCTCGCGTCGGTCACGATCGTCCAGGCTACCGACGGCGCCGACGAATTCCGACCACCGACGTGACGATCGCCCGCTTTCTGCGTTCCAGGGCGTCTTTCTTGTCGGTCGGCTCGCACATCGGGATCTGGCTGAGCAGACCGAGCAACGAGTGCGGCATCGACAGGTCACCGGAACCACGAAGCGCGGTTCGGGCCTGCTGCTGAGCATCGACCTCGGCGGCACATTCCTCGCACTCGGTGATGTGGTGCGCGGCGCGCAGGTACGCGCTCATCCGCAATTCGCCGTCGACGAACGCGGCGATCGCCTCGCTGGCCAGATGCTCGGTGGAGCTGAACTGCCGTGGCTTGCGGGCCTGCGTCATCCAACCCTCCTGATAGCTACTGGGCACTGGCGTGAGCCGAGTCGGCCTTTCCGTTCACTCGAAGGTACTCGCGTAGTGCCGCACGTCCTCGGTGGATCCTGCTTCGAACCGTACCGAGCTTCACTCCCAGTGTTGCACCGATCTCCTCGTAGGACAGTCCTTCGATGTCACACAGGACGATGGCGGCACGGAATTCGGGCGCCAACGAGTCGAGCGCAGACTGCAGATCGGGGTCGAGGCGAGCGTCGTGATAGATCTGCTCGGGATTGGGAACGTCCGACGGCACCCTGTCGTAATCCTCGGGCAGCGCTTCCATACGGATGCGGTTGCGACGACGGACCATGTCGAGAAACAGGTTGGTGGTGATGCGGTGCAACCAGCCCTCGAACGTGCCCGGCTGGTAGTTGGACAGCGATCGGAAGACGCGGATGAAGGTGTCCTGCGTCAGATCCTCGGCGTCCTGGGCGTTGCCGGACAGCCGGTACGCCAAGCGGTACACCCGGTCGCCGTGCTCGCGCACGAGCTCGTCCCACGACGGCATGGAAGATTCCTCGCCCGTGGCATCGAACACTGCGGTGCCGGTGGCGTCCGCGGCGTCGTCTGCGACGGCGTCGGGCAACCGAGTCATGTCTCGGTCTCCGTTGACTGTGTAGATGGTTGGATCCTCCTGCTCAGGACCTAAGTCGGGGGTCCTGCTCCTGCCGCGTTCAACTCTCGGCGCCGTCGCATTTGTTCCCGTTGTCGGTCTTCTCGATCAAGCGATCACGAGTAGCTTCTCCCACCGGGGTGTGGGAGTCGTATGAATAACCTGAGGCGCCGCTGAGAAACCTGGGGCCTGGTACGCCGGGTCACTCCACCGGTTCCGTCCCTGGTCACGCTAACCTCGAAATGTGCCGACAAACGCCGAGAAGCTTCTTGCCTATGCCGAGGATTCCGTTCAGGAGGACGAGGTACTCGTCGCAGCCCGAGAACGGGCCGAGGAATTGGGAGCCGCACCCGTCGCACCGTCCGTCGGAGCGATCCTGAGCATCTTCACCCAGATGTTGAGCGCCAAGACCGTCGTCGAGATCGGCACGGGCGCCGGCATCTCCGGCCTCTGGCTGCTCGACGGCATGCGCGAGGACGGCGTTCTGACCACCATCGACACCGAACCCGAACACCAGCGCGCCGCGCGCGAAGCGTTCCGCGCAGGTGGGATCGCACCGTCACGTACACGCTTGATCAACGGCTGGGCACTCGACGTCCTGCCGCGGCTCGCCGACAACGCGTACGACCTCGTCTTCATCGACGCGAGTCCCGTCGACCAACTCCATTTCGTGCAGGAGAGCGTCCGGCTACTGCGCCCGGGAGGAGTCCTGGTGCTGCACAACGCACTTCTGAACGGACGCGTCGCCGACGGCGCTCAGCGCGACGCGACGACCGTGGCCGTGCGGGCCGCCGCACGAGCGATCGCCGAGGACGAGCGACTCACGACTGTGCTGCTCCCCCTCGGCGACGGGCTCATTTGCGCTTCGCGCAGCTGACATCGGGTCGTTCCGCAGGCTCCACTCCCAGGGCTTCGCGCAGCTAGGCGGCTGCGCCGCAGGCGCCTAGATCCACACGCCCTTGCCGACGGACACGACGCCACCTGCGGAGACGTTGAAGCGCTCCTTGTCGCGCTCGATGTCGACGCCGATGATCTCCCCGTCGCCGACGACGACGTTCTTGTCGAGGATCGCGCGTCGGACGACGGCGCCCTTGCCGATCTTCACACCGGGCATCAGCACGCTGCCTTCGACGGTGGCGCCGCTGTCGATCATGACGTTCGACGACAGGACCGAATTGCGCACGGTCGCGGCCGACAGGATGCATCCCGCGCCGACGACGGATTCCTGCGCGAGCCCGCCCTGCACGAACTTGGCGGGCGGGAGGTTCTCGGCGGCACCGCGGATGGGCCAGCGGCGGTTGTACAGGTTGAAGATCGGGTGCACGGACACCAGATCCATGTGCGCGTCGTAGAAGGCGTCGATGGTTCCGACGTCGCGCCAGTAGCCGCGGTCGCGTTCGGTGGCGCCGGGGACGACGTTGTCGTTGAAGTCGTACACCGACGCGACACCTGCCTCGACGAGCGCGGGGATGATGTCGCCGCCCATGTCGTGGTCGGAATCGGAGTTCTCCGAGTCGGCTTTGATGGCGTCGACGAGCACTTTCGTCGTGAACACGTAGTTGCCCATCGACGCGAACGTCATGTTGGGGTCGTCGGGCGTGCCGGGTGGGTGCGCCGGCTTCTCCAGGAACTGGGTGATCTTGCCGCTGCTGTCGCTGTCGATGCAGCCGAACGCGAACGCCTCACTGCGCGGAACGCGAATTCCGGCGACGGTGACGCCCGCTCCCGACTCGATGTGCTGCTGCACCATCTGTTCCGGGTCCATGCGGTAGACGTGGTCGGCGCCGAACACCACGATGTATTCGGGGTCTTCGTCGTAGACGAGATTCAGAGACTGGAAGATCGCGTCTGCGCTTCCCGTGTACCAGCGCGGACCGAGTCGCTGCTGGGCAGGCACGGGAGTGATGTACTCCCCCGCGAACCCGGACAGGCGCCAGGTCTGCGAGATGTGCCGGTCCAGCGAGTGAGACTTGTACTGGGTCAGCACGCAGAGCCGGAGGTAACCGGCGTTGACGAGATTGCTCAGAACGAAGTCGATCAGTCGATATGCGCCGCCGAACGGGACGGCCGGCTTGGCTCGATCCGCGGTCATCGGGTAAAGCCGCTTACCCTCACCGCCTGCAAGCACGATCCCTAGTACGTGCGGTTGTGTCCTCACATTGCCAACCTATCCGCACCGGGTGAACCTTGCTAGCAGTACACGCGTGTCGCGGCGGGAATGTAGGTTTAGCGGTGTGCGCGTGGCAATGATGACGAGGGAATATCCGCCTGAGGTCTACGGCGGGGCAGGTGTTCATGTGACCGAGCTGTCGGCACAGCTGAAAGCCCTGTGCGAGGTGGACATCCACTGCATGGGCGCGCCGCGTGACACCGCGCAGGTGCACGACCCCGACCCGGCACTCGCCGGCGCCAATCCGGCGCTCACGACGCTGTCGGCCGAGCTGCGGATGGCGAATGCGGCCGCGGGCGCCGACGTCGTGCATTCACACACCTGGTATTCCGGTCTCGCCGGGCACCTCGCCGCCGAACTCTACGGCGTCCCACACATTCTGACGGCCCACTCGCTCGAGCCGCGACGCCCGTGGAAGGCCGAACAACTCGGCGGCGGCTACAGAATCTCGTCGTGGTCGGAGAAGAACGCGGTCGAGTACGCCGACGCCGTCATCGCCGTCAGCGAGGGCATGGCCAAGGACGTGCTCGACGCGTACCCGCGCCTCGATCCCAGCCGAGTTCACGTGGTGCGCAACGGAATCGACACCGAGCGCTGGCACGCAGGCCCTGCCGCCGATCCACAGGACTCCGCGCTGGAGGCCATCGGCGTGGATCCGACCCGGCCGATGGTCGCGTTCGTCGGGCGCATCACCCGCCAGAAGGGCGTCGGACATCTCGTCGCCGCAGCCCACGACTTCGACCCCTCGATCCAGCTCGTACTGTGCGCGGGCGCGCCCGACACTCCCGAGATCGCGGCCGAGACCGAGCGCGCGGTAGCGGAACTGGCCGCGAAACGATCCGGCGTGTTCTGGGTCCGCGACATGCTCCCCACCGAGAAGATCCGTGAAATCCTCTCGGCAGCAGACGTTTTCGTGTGCCCGTCGGTGTACGAGCCGCTCGGCATCGTGAATCTCGAAGCGATGGCGGCGGAGACGGCCGTCGTCGCGTCCGATGTCGGCGGCATTCCCGAGGTCGTGAACGACGGTGTCACCGGCAGACTGGTGCACTACAACTCGTACGAACCGCAGGCGTTCGAGCGGGCCCTGGCGACGACGGTCAACGAGGTCGCTCTCGACCCGGCGACCGCGACCGCGATGGGCAAGGCGGGCCGTGAGCGGGCCGTCGCCGAATTCTCCTGGGCTGCCATCGCGCAGCAGACCGTCGAGGTCTATCAGGCAGCTCTGGCCCGACGCGGTTAGCGAGCCCTCGGGGTCAGACGGCCCGGTAGGTTCCGACCGTCACCGACACGGTGACGTGGACGGGCTCGGGCATCGACTCGATGGACGCCCGTCGCGCCGCCGGGGTGGTGTGGCGGGCGGACGGGCCCATCGCGACGAAGGCCTCGACGGCGTCGTGATCCAACTGCACCGCGTATTCGACGACGTCGCGTTCGACTGCCTCGAATCTGCCCGCGAGCGAATCACCGAGTCTGCGGGCCTTGTCCTCGTCGACGCCGATGAGACCGACGGTGGCCGTGAGTTCGCGTTGATGTCGTTCCGTGGGCGTGACGACGACGAGGATCCCCTCGGGTGCGAGGACACGTCGTAGCTCGGACGCGTTGCGCGGCGAGAAGACACACGTGACAGCGTCGATGGACCCGTCACGCACGGGCAGGCCCTGCCACACGTCGGCGACGATCGATCCGAGTCTCGGGTGCGCGCGTGCGACGCGTCTCGCCGCTGCCTTGGACACGTCGACACCGATGCCCCGCGCGCCGTCGGCTGCGTCGAGAACGGCGGCGAGGTAGTGCCCCGTCCCTGCACCGACCTCGAGGACCGTGCCGACGGATCCGACGGATCCGACGGCCTGGGAAACCGCGTCCGCGATCGGCGCGAAATGACCCGCGTCGAGGAAATCCGCGCGTGCGGCGATCATGTCGGCGGAGTCACCGGTGATCTTCCCTGCGCCGCCGGACTGCAGGCTGACGTACCCCTGACGTGCGACGTCGAACGTGTGCCCGCGGTCGCACAGCAGGAACTTGTCGTCGTCACCGAAGTCGAGGTCGGATCCGCACAGCGGGCAGATCAACAGGTCGATCACATCAGCGAGCACGAAGCCTCCAGCACATCACGAAGCCCCGCCCGCCTGATCGGCGAGCGGGGCTTGGCGCAGAAACAGACGAGAAGTTAACCGGTGACGCCCTTCAGTTCTTCTCCCAATGCCGCAGCCTCGTCCGGGGTGAGTTCGACGACGAGACGTCCACCGCCCTCGAGCGGCACCCTCATCACGATCCCCCGTCCTTCTTTGGTTGCTTCGAGGGGACCGTCCCCGGTCCGGGGCTTCATCGCCGCCATCCTCTGCTCCCTCCACATCTGCGCCACACTGCATGCGCGTCGGCCTGTAAAGATGTTCCCGCCTCGTGGCGGGAAAGGTTCTTGCCGCCTATTCTTCCCTATCGCGGCCCGTACCGGGAACTGGAGTCGGTATTAGTGGGCTTCACCCAACAGCCGGACAGGTGATCGTCCACCATTCCGGTGGCCTGCATCAACGCATACGCCGTGGTCGGACCGAAGAATCTCAGCCCCCGGCGTTTGAGTTCCTTCGCCATCGCGGTCGACTCCTCGGTCACCGCTGGCACATCGGTCACGTGGTCGAGTCGCTGCGCCCGGGGCTGCGGCGCGAACGACCACAGCAGCGTGTCCAGGTCCGTTCCCTCCAGGTCGAGCACGACGCGCGCGTTGACGACGGCCGCCTCGATCTTCGCCCGATTGCGCACGATTCCGGCGTCGCCCATGAGCCGTTCGACGTCGTCGGCACCGAACGTCGCGACCTTCTCGGGATCGAATCCGGCGAACGCGGATCGAAAAGCCTCGCGCTTCCGCAGAATTGTGATCCACGACAGTCCGGACTGGAACGCTTCCAGACACAGACGCTCGTACAGCGCGCTCGTGCCGTGGACCGGCTTGCCCCACTCGTCGTCGTGGTAGTCGCGGTACAACGCGTCGGACCCGGCGCCCCACGGGCAACGAAGCTTCCCGTCGGGCCCGGCGACGGCCGTCATTCGTCACTCGATTCCACGACGGCAGCGAGCTCGGACCGCAGCCGGTCGATCTCGGCGCTCAATCGGTCGAGCGCCCAGTCGACTTCGCTCGGCTTGTAGCCGCGCAGCGTCTGCTGGAACTTCAGCGCCCGGACGTCGTCGCCGGTGACGTCCTCGGCGGGAAGCACCGTCGCCGTCGTGCCCTCGGGGAGCGGTGCGAGTTCCTCACCACGTCCGAACACAGCACTGGCCACGAAGAAGAGCACGGCTGCGATCACGGCAATGATGACGACGTAGAGCAGGAGCGTCAGCATTGCTCGATGTTCTCACAGCGTGTTGATGGGAGGCCTGTCCGTCAACGACACCTCGGTCGAGAAGGGAACGAACGAGTCGCCCTCGGCGCGGAACTGCATCAACCCGGCACCGGAATCGACCATTCCGCACCGGCCGAGCATCGTGCCGACGATCTGACGGCTCATCGCCCCCAGTTCGACGAGTGGCCGATTACGGTGTTTGCGCACGCCGAGATTGACCTGGCCGATCGCATTCAAACCGAGCCGGTCGTACGTGTCGAGCAGCAAACCGATCTCGACGCCGTAACCCGGTGCGAACGGCACCGCGGACAACAGTTCGCGGGTGCCCGCGTATTCGCCGCCGAGCGGCTGGATCACGCCCGTCAGTTCCGGTCGCAGCGCGGCCAGCAGCGGTCGCGCGACGAGTTCGGTGACGCGGCCACCGCCGTTGGCGTCCTCGGAGCCGCTCGTCCGCAGCGGCCGTCGGTAGTAGCCCTTCACGAGATGGATCCCGTCGCCCGTGAGCAACGGCCCGAGGAGTTTCGGCACGAACGCCGGATCGGGATTGATGAGGTCGGAGTCGACGAACGCGATGATGTCGCCCGTCGACGCTGCGACGGAACGCCACAGAACCTCGCCTTTTCCCTTCACCGGGTCGAGCCCGGGGATGGCTTCCTCGCGGCTGATGACGCGTGCGCCCGCGGCCGTCGCACGTTCGGCGGTGGCATCGGTGGATCCGGAGTCGAGGACGATCAGCTCGTCGACGAGTCCGCCCAGAAGCGGATGGATGGTGTCGACGACGGCCGCGACCGTCTCCTCCTCGTTCAGCGCAGGCAGTACGACCGAGACGGTCCGTCCTGCTTTGGCCGCTTCGAGTTCGGCGAGCGACCAGGAGGGTTCGTCCCAGCTGTTCGTGTCGTTCCACGCCGTCGTCACCGACGTCGGTTCGGCAAGGGTCATGCGAGCCCCCTGACGGTTCGTACGGGACTTCTCGTTCCCTGGATCGCCGCCACCATGTCGACGACTCTTCTGGTCGACGCAACCTCGTGCACCCGGAACATTCGAGCGCCGCCTGCTGCGGCCCATGCTGTCGCTGCCAATGTTCCCTCCAACCGGTCGACGAGTTCTACACCCAGAGTCTCCCCGATGAAATCCTTGTTGCTCAGCGCCATGAGCACTGGCCATCCGGTGTTTACAAGAACGTCCAATCGACGCAACAACTCGAGCCCGTGGAACGTGTTTTTTCCGAAATCGTGGGTCGGATCGATCAGGATCGCGTCCTTCGCGACGCCGGCTGCGACGGCTTTCTCGGCCGCCGCGGTCACCTCGGCGACGACGTCCGCGACGACATCGGTGTAGCGGACGCGGTGCGGCCTGGTCCGCGGTTCGGCACCGCCCGTGTGCGAGCAGACGATGCCGACGCCTTCCGACGCGGCCACCCCGACGAGGTCGGGATCGGCCCCTGCCCACGTGTCGTTGATCATGTCCGCACCTGCCGCACAGGCGAGCCGTGCGACCTCGCTGCGCCACGTGTCGACGCTGACGAGCAGGTCCGGATACTCGTCGCGAATCGCTTCGACGAACGGCACGACGCGCCTGATCTCCTCGGCCGCGTCGACGACCGTTCCCGGTCCCGCCTTGACGCCGCCGACGTCGATCATGTCGGCACCCTCTGCGACCGCACGATGCACCGACGCCATCGCGGCGTCGTCGGTGAAGTTGGCACCCTGGTCGTAGAACGAGTCGGGGGTGCGGTTGACGATGGCCATGACCAACGCGCGATCGTCGGCCACCGGCTTGCCGCAGAGTGTGCTCATGATGCCAAGTCTGGCACGCTAACCTTTCGGCGCCTTGCCTGCTGCGACCTCGTCGACGTAGCCGTCGTACGCCTTGTCGTAACCGCCGGACTTGCCTCGCAGTACGTACAGCTCGCTGTCCGGGTCGTCGCCGTAACCGAGCTTGCGCAGCGCGACCTTCTGGCTCTTGAACGTCGAGGTCTGCTCCAACGTGTCGACGACCCGCACGAACAGCGGTACCGCGTAGCTCGGGAGCTTGTCGTACAGATGCTGGGCGACGGCCTTGCCGTCGAACGTCTCGCCGTCGCGCAGCGTCACCGCAGCCATACCCGCCTTGCCGTCGGCTCCGTCGATGTCGACGCCGTAGACGACGGCACCGTCGACCGCCTTGTGCGTGCCGAGGGCACCTTCGACCTGCGTCGTCGCGACGTTCTCACCCTTCCATCGGAAGGTGTCACCGAGGCGGTCGACGAACGCGACGTGCAACCACCCCTGCTTACGCACGAGGTCACCGGTGTCGAACCACGTGTCGCCGTCCTTGAAGCCGTCGCGCACGAGCTTCTTCTCGGACGCCTCGTCGTCGGAGTAGCCGTCGAACGGCGCCCGGTCGGTGACCTTCGACAGCAGCAGCCCGACCTCGCCGGTCCCGACGCGCTTCAGCTTGCCGTTGCTGCCGCGCTTGGCCTTACCGCTCTCGTCGTCGTACTCGACGACGGCATACGGCAGCGGGCAGACCCCCGCGGTCTTCTTCATGTTGAGCGCGTTGACGAACGCGATGTTGCACTCGCTGGCACCGTAGAACTCGGCGACGCGCTCGATGCCGAATCGGTCGGTGAACTCTTCCCAGATCTCCGGCCGCAGACCGTTTCCGACGACGAGCTTGACCGTGTTGTCGCGATCCGTGGACTTCTTCGGCTGCGTCAGCAGGTACCGGCACAGCTCGCCGATGTAGGTGAACGCCGTGGCCTTGTTGGTTCTGACGTCGTCCCAGAAGTTGCTGACGGAGAACTGCCGTCCGATCGCCATCGTCGCGCCGCCCGCGAGCACCGACGACAGCGTCACCGTCAGCGCATTGTTGTGATAGAGCGGCAGGCAGCAGTAGATGACGTCGTCGCCGCGTAGCCGGACACCCATGTTGCCCAGACCGGACATCGACTTGAGCCAGCGGAAGTGACTCATCAGACTGGCCTTGGGCATGCCCGTGGTGCCGGAGGTGAAGATGTAGAACGCCTTCTCCTTCGCCTGGATCTCGGCCGTCACCGGAGGGTTCCGGTCCGAGGCGTTCTTCGCGAGTTCGGTGAGTTCTTCCAGAGGCAGCACGTCCGGCGGAGAGTCGAGCGAGTCGAGCGCTTCCTGTGCGTTCTCGTCGAGTACGAGGACCTTCGATTCGAGAATCCCGAGGCTGTGCTCGAGGACGTCGCCGCGTTGGTTGTAGTTGAGCATTCCCGCAGTCGCGCCCAGTTTGACGGCTGCCAGCGCGGCGAACAGCGCCTCGGGACGGTTCTTGCTGAGGATGCCGACGACGTCACCGCGCCCGACGCCTCGATCGGCGAACACGTGCGCGTAGCGATTGACGAGCGCGTTGGCGTCGGCGTACGACGTCGACTCGCCCTCGAAACGTACGAAGGGGTGGCTGCCGCGCTTCGCTGCGACATCCTGGAAGACCTGGCCGATCGATGCCTTGTGGGTGGGCTTGCGTGTGAAACCGGCGAGCCCCCTCAACAGACTCGGGACCTCCGTCACCATCTTCGGCAATGCGATCGCGAGGTCGGTGACACCGATCTTCTGACGAGCGTCGACAGCCATTGACTCCCCTTTTATGACGTTGTGATCTTTCTTACCCTACTCCAGAGTAACCTCTGGACGGGCCGACGCACAGGCGTCGAGCGCTTCCGTCACCGACGTCGTCCTGATCAGCGCGTCCAACGCCCTCTGCTGGACGAAGCCGGTGGTGGACAGGCCGTCGATCCACGCCAGCAACCCGGCGTAGTGATCGCCCGGATCGAGCAACACGACCGGTTTGTCGTGCATACCCAGGTACCCGGCGGTCCAGGTTTCGAACAACTCCTCCAGCGTCCCGATACCCCCGGGCAGCGTGATGAACGCGTCGGCGCGATCCTCCATGACCTTCTTGCGTTCGCGCATCGTGTCCGTGACGACCAGTTCGTCGGCGTCGACGTCGGCCACCTCGCGATGCACGAGCGCCTTCGGAATGACTCCGAGCGTGAAAGCGCCTGCTGCACGGGCGGATTCGGCAACCGCCCCCATCATGGACACGTTTCCGCCCCCGGACACCAGCTGCCAACCACGACGGCCGATCTCGGTGCCGAGCTCGCGCGCGAGGTCGATGAATTTCTGCTCGACCGGCCCCGATGCGCAGTAGACGCACACCCGGAGCGCCTCGCCGTTCACCAGCTCTCTCCTGTCGTTGCGTCCTTCTGCGATTCGATGACGATGCGCACGGCCTCGTCGACACTGTCGGTGCAATGGATCAGGTCGACGTCACCGGGTGACACCTTGCCCTCGGTGACGAGGGTGTTCTTGATCCAGTCGAGCAGCCCGGACCAGAAGTCCGTGCCGAGCAGGATGATCGGGAAGCGTGTGACCTTGCCCGTCTGGACGAGCGTGAGCGCCTCGAACAGTTCGTCGAGTGTTCCGAAACCGCCTGGGAGACAGACGAAGGCCTGCGAGTACTTGACGAACATCGTCTTGCGCACGAAGAAGTAGCGGAAGTTGATGCCCAGGTCGACCCACTCGTTGAGGCCCTGCTCGAACGGCAGCTCGATACCGAGGCCGATCGAGTAGCCCTTCGCCGCGCTCGCACCGCGGTTCGCGCCTTCCATGACGCCTGGACCGCCACCGGTGACGATCGCGAACCCGGCTTCGGCGAGCGCGGATCCGAGAGCCCGCGCACGCTCGTACTCCGGATGCTCTCGCGGCGTCCGGGCGGACCCGAACACCGTGACCGCCTTCGGCACCTCGGCCAGTGCCTCGAATCCCTCGACGAACTCGCTCTGAATCCGCAGGACGCGCCAGGTGTCGGTGTGGATCCAGGCTCCCGTCCCACGCTGGTCGAGCAGACGCTGATCCGACGTCGACGTCTCGGTGTTGCGCCTGCGACGCAGTACGACGGGCCCCTTGTGCGTGGTCGGTTCCGGTTCCATGGCGTCCAGGCTAACGGGACGTCAGATAGCTCCGGAGGACGGTCGCGACGTGCGTGATCTGCTCGACGGGAACGCGCTCGTCGCGTTTGTGCGCGAGGTTGGGGTCGCCCGGTCCGTAGTTGACCGCGGGGATGCCCAGTGCCGAGAACCGGGACACGTCGGTCCATCCGTACTTGGCCCGGAACTGGCCTCCCGCAGCGTCGATCAACGCCGCGGCGGCTGGCGCGCCGAGACCGGGCAACGCACCCGCCGACGCGTCGGTGACCTCGAATCCCAGATCCACACCCTCGACGACCTCGCGGACGTGCTCGATAGCCTGGTCGACGCTACGGTCGGGCGCGAATCGGAAGTTGACGTCGAGTTCGGCCGCGTCGGGCACCACGTTGCCCGCGACACCACCGGAGATCCGGACCGCCTGCAGTCCCTCGCGATAGACGCATCCGTCGATGTCGACCTCGCGCGCCTGATACGACGCGAGGCGATTGAGGACGGCACCGAACTTGTGAATGGCATTGTCGCCCAACCAGGACCGTGCACTGTGCGCCCGAGTTCCGCTCGCCGACAACCGGATACGCAGAGTTCCCTGACACCCGGCTTCGATGAATCCGCCCGTCGGCTCACCGAGAATCGCGACGTCCGCCTGCAGCCATTCGGGCATCTCACGCTCGATACGCCCGAGCCCGTTGTACGACGCCGCGATCTCCTCGCAGTCGTAGAAGACGAGCGTGAGGTCGTGCGCGGGGTCGTCGATCGTCGCGGCGAGATGAAGGAACACCGCGTCGCCCGACTTCATGTCGACCGTTCCGCAGCCGTGGATGACGTCGCCCTCGGCGCTGTCCCGCTCACGTGTGCTCGGCACGTTGTCCGCGATGGGCACCGTGTCGAGGTGACCGGCCAGCATGACGCGATTGGGCAGCCCGCGATCGGTCCGTGCCAGCACCGCGTTTCCGCTGCGGACGATCTCGAAACCGGTGGTCTGCGCCCGCAGAGCCGCCTCGACCGCGTCGGCGATGATCGATTCGTCCTGCGAGACGCTCGGAATGTCGACGAGTGCGGCGGTCAGGTCGATCGGGTCGGCGTGCAGATCCAACGCGGGGTGCGAACTCATCCGTCCACCTTAAATGCCGGGGCCGTATCCTTGTTTCCCGTGAGCGCACAGGGAGCATCTGCAATCGGCATTGCCAACATCACCACCGGTGGCGTCGTCCTCGACACCTGGTACCCGAGCCCCGAGCTCGGTGAATTCGGCGAAACGGGCACCGTCCGCCTCGAAGGATCCGACATTCCGGCCGAGTTCGCCGACCTGGTCGGACCGGACACCGCGCGCGGCGTCGACG
Source organism: Rhodococcus sp. BP-261 (assembly GCF_019835205.1). Taxonomy (NCBI): domain Bacteria; kingdom Bacillati; phylum Actinomycetota; class Actinomycetes; order Mycobacteriales; family Nocardiaceae; genus Rhodococcus; species Rhodococcus sp. BP-261. Next base: position 173,655 of record NZ_JABUCO010000006.1, read on the forward strand.
TCGTCGCAGTCCGCACCACCATCGCGTCCGTCGACGACGCACCCGTCGACGCGCACGACGTCTACCTGCGTCTGCACCTTCTCTCGCACCGCCTGGTCCAGCCGCACGGGGTCAACCTCGACGGACAGTTCGGCTTCCTCGCCAACGTCGTATGGACCAACCACGGACCGGCCGCGGTCGAGGGCTTCGAGACCGCGCGGGCGAAGCTGCGTGCACGCGGACCCGTCACCGTCTACGGCGTCGACAAGTTCCCGCGTCTCGTCGACTACGTCGTTCCCACCGGGGTCCGAATCGCCGACGCCGACCGCGTCCGCCTCGGCGCGCACCTCGCCAGCGGAACGACCGTCATGCACGAGGGCTTCGTCAACTTCAACGCCGGCACGCTCGGTAGCTCGATGGTCGAGGGCCGTATCTCCGCGGGCGTCGTCGTCGGCGACGGTTCCGACGTCGGTGGCGGCGCATCGATCATGGGCACGTTGTCCGGTGGCGGCAAGAACGTCATCTCGGTCGGCAAGAGCTGCCTGCTCGGCGCCAACAGCGGCCTCGGCATCTCACTCGGCGACGACTGCGTCGTCGAAGCCGGCCTCTACATCACGGCGGGCACGAAGGTCACCGGTCCGGACGGCACCGTCGTCAAGGCCGCGACGCTGACCGAGAAGAGCAACCTGCTGTTCCGTCGGAACTCGGTGTCCGGTGCCGTCGAGGTCGTGCCGTGGAAGGGTACGGGCGTCGAACTGAACGCTGCCCTGCACGCGAACGACTGAAACCGGACATATACTGACCCGGCGCTTCCGCCTGGAAGCTTCCCGCGGCTTGACGCTCGGCCCGGATGTTGCACCGTAGCTGTCGAAGAGGCGCGCAATGAGTGTGATGTTGGTGCTCGGGTCCTGCGGCGGGGCCGGAACCACGACGACGTCGGTCGGTCTGGCCAATGCACTGTCCCTGCAAGGTAATTCGGTCGTGGCCGTCGACGCCACGGTCGGTGGCGGCGACCTGGTCGATCGCGCCGCGGACCACGCCGTCACGGCGGCGACCGTCGAGTCGGGGTACATCGATGTGGACCTGTCCGTCACCAGCACCGGGGCTCAGGTGCTGGGACGGGCATGGCCGGACGCCGACGACCCCGACTTCGGCCGGCTCGACTGGTATCTGAGCTGCACCGCCGATGCGGCGGTCTACGACTTCGGGCACCGCGGTTTCGAACGCGACAGCGCAAGCCCCCTCCGCAGCCAACCGTGGGCGGCGTTGGTGCTCGTCGTCCCGGCTCGTCCCGATGCCGTTCGACGGTCCAGAACGGCTCTGCACACGATTCGACTGGCGGCAGGAGCGAAAGCGCTGCGCCGCACCACCGTCGTGGTGTCGCAGTGCGACCCGGGCCCGAGCGTGGTCGGAATCGACGACGTGCGGCGCGGCCTGGACAGCGTGTTCGACGTCCTCGAAGTCCCGTTCGACCCACATCTCGCGTCCGGGTCGACCGTCACCGCAGCCGATCTGTCACCGGCCACAGCGCGTGCCTACGAGCGGATTCTCGCGTCGAACATTCGGTCTGCGTGGGGCACAATGTCGGCGTGAATATACCCAAGCCCCGCTTTCGACTACCGGTGCTCGGTGACATTCTCAGCATCGACGCAGCGAAACCGACCCAGCGCGAACTGAAGATGGCGTCGGAGCTGGGTCCGATATTCGAACGTAAGATCCTCTCGCACCGGCTCGTCGTGGTCAGTGGTGCCGACCTGGTCGCCGAGCTCAACGACGAGTCTCGGTTCACGAAGTTCCTCGCACTCCCGCATCGGAAGCTACGTGCGCTGGGCGGTGACGGCTTGTTCACCGCGTTCAACTCCGAGCCCAATTGGGGTGCGGCACATCGAGTTCTGATGCCGGGTTTCAGCCGCGACGCGATGCGGCGATATCACCACGTCATGCAGGACGTGGCTGGTGAACTCGTCGAGCATTGGCGGGCACGTCCCGACCGGTTCGTCGACGTCACCGCGGATCTGAACAAGCTGACGCTCGAGAACATGGCCCGCGCCGGATTCGGCTACAGTTTCGATTCGTTCGAGCGTGACGACGACGCGTTCGTCTCCGCCATCGTTCGCATTCTCGGACAGGTGAATCGAACGTCGAACGACCTTCCCTTCACCCGGCTGTTCGACAAGAAGTCCCGACTGCAGAACGAGCGCGACATCGAGTACGTGCACGGCGTGGTCGACGACGTCATCGAAAAGCGGTTGCTGGACAACGACACTCGTCACGACGACCTGCTCGACCTCATGCTGCACACACCCGATCCCGAGACCGGAGAACTGCTGGACCGTGTGAACATCCGTCACCAGGTTCTGACGTTCCTCGTCGCCGGAAACGAAACCACCGCGGGCACACTGGCATTCGCGCTGTACTTCCTGGCGACGCACCCCGACGTCGCAGCCAGGGTGCGGGAGGAGGCCGACAACGCAGCGGACTCGGTGGCCTACGAGGACATCTCGAAGCTGCGCTACATCCGCAGCGTCGTCGACGAGACCCTGAGGCTCTGGCCGTCGGCTCCCGGTTACTTCCGCAAGGCGCGTCAGGACACGTCGTTGGCGGACGGGAAGTACCCCATGAAGGCCGGCGAGTGGGCATTCGTACTGACGCTCGGGCTGCATCGGGATCCGGTCTGGGGTCCGGATGCGGACGTCTTCGACCCGGATCGCTTCTCGTCGGCTCGCGCGAAATCCCGCCCGGCCCACGCGTACAAGCCGTTCGGCACCGGAATGCGCGGCTGCATCGGACGTCAGTTCGCCCTGCACGAATCGGTGCTGACGCTCGCACGACTCGCGCAGTCGTTCGACTTCGAACTCGACGACGGCTACGAGCTGGACATCCAGGAGTCGTTGACGCTCAAACCGCAGAACATGCGCATGAAGGTGCGGCAGCGGTGAGCACGTCACGTCCCGAGTGGATTCTGATCGAAACGCTCGTCCCCGGTGAGATGAACGTCGTCGCCAAAGGTGGTAGCCCGCGACGTTTCGCCGACGCCGTATCCCTGCAACGACTCGCTCCCGACTCGAAGATCGGCGTCGAACCGTTCCTGAAGCGTGCGCTCGAATCTCGTTCGCGCTACGAGGAAGTGGTCGATGTGCGCACGCGAGGCGGCGGGTCGACGAAATTCCGCCTGCTGACGCACCCGGTTCTCGGCCCGACCGGCGCGGTCCATGCGCTGCAACTGTGGATGGGTCCGTCGGACGCCGAGCCGGGCCCACCGCGCATCACGTCGGGAGTCAGCTGGCTGCTGGAGAAAGGCGTCATCGCGCAGACGCTGGAGGCGTCGATGATGTCGGGCGTCGAACCCGACGCGCACGTGCCCGAGCGGACGCCGGCGGAGTACTACGCGAAGTCGATACGGTTCGACGACACCGCGGGCTTGTTCACCCTGTGCCTTGCTCCGACCGCGGGCGGTACCTGGGAAGGCTCGTTCAGCGTGCTGCACGCCGACGGCCGCATCATGCGCTGGCACTGCCATGCCCGCGCGTGTCTGGAACCGGGCGAGGTCGGCGCGCGCGTTCTGTGGCACGACGTCACCGACACCGTCGAACCGGACAAGCCGCTGCTCGACGTGCTCGCCCGGCAACGCGGCATGGAAGCGCTCGGCATCTACCCCGCGTTGCTCGTCCCGGAACGAAGCCTGCTGACGATGTGGCTGTGCGAGAACCCGGCGCCCTGGGTGCAGTGGCGTGACGTGTCGTCGGGCTTCGAAGTGTTCCACGCCGACGATCGGCACATCATCGCGTCTGCACACGAGCGGGTGCAGGGCGGTGGGCACGAACAGATCGTCGTGCGAACCAAGGGCAGCCCCGGCCACGCACCCTGGATCCCGACGCACATGCGCATCTCGTCGTACCCCGGCGACCTGGGACGTCACCTCGCCGTGGTCGACATGTACCTGGACTAGCCGATCGACTTCAGAGAGTCCAGGGTACGGACGACGGCACGCGCTGCTTCGGCGCCCTTCTTCTCCAGGTGATTCGAGAAGAACTCGATGTGATCGGCATGCTCGTGGAAGTGATGCGGCGTCAGGACGACGGAGAACACCGGCACGTCGGTGTCCAGCTGCACTCTCATGAGTCCGTCGATGACAGCCGTTTCGACGAACTCGTGACGGTAGATACCGCCGTCGACCACCAGCGCCGCGGCGACGATGGCCGAGTAGCGTCCGGTGCGCGCCAGCCGCTGCGCGTGCAGCGGAATTTCGAACGCTCCCGGCACCTCGAAGGTGTCCACGTCGGATCCGAATTCGGCGACGAACCCCTCACGGGCGCGGTCGACGAGCTCCTTGTGCCACGTGGCTTGGACGAAGGCAACGGTTCCAGACTGTTCGGTCGTCATGGACGTCGATGCTAGTCGCCGAGCAGATCGAGAGTTCGCTCGTCCGGCCTGCCGTCGAAATACTTCTCGAGAACATGCGCGAACACCTCGACGTCCGGTCCCGCGGCAGCGAACAACGTGATCGACGAGTGCAGCTTCAGGTTGTCGGGGTAACCGAAGATTTCGTCGACGGTCTTGCCTTGGACCTTCCGGACCAGATTCGACGCCTCCAACAGTCGTGAACCGAGGACGTCGTGCTCCAGATACAACTGGGCCTCGGTCATGTCCGCGATGGCGAAGTGTTGTGCCGTCGGACTGGATCCCAGCCCCGCCAATTGCGGGAACACGAACCACATCCAATGCGACACCTTGCGACCCGCTTTCAGTTCGGCGCGGACATCACGCCACACCGGGTCCTGAGCGTCGACGAACTTCTGGAAGTCGTACTCGGTCATGTCTACCGCTCCCCCGGCATGATCCAGCCGTAGAACTTCTCGACGTCGACATACAGGACGAGTCGCTTGTCGGCGACCATCGCGGCCCGGTAGTCGTCCCAGTCGGGATGCTCACCCTGAACCTTGCGGTACAGCGCGATGAGCTGTTCGACGGCGTCGTCGTCCGGTTCCGCCGCCACCGCCGACAACCGCGCGGTGCCTTCGGCGACGCCGTACGCCGCACCCTGCTCGGCGTTGACGTACAGGCTGACCCGAGGGTCGCGTCGAATGTTCTTCGTCTTCGCCCGCCCGTCGGTGATCGAGATCGCGAACTGCCGCGCGTCGGCGTCGTAGTGGTAGGTGATGTTCGAGATCTGTGGGCGCCCGTCCCGCTTGATCGTCGACAGCGCAGCGAGGTTCGTCTCGGTGAACAGGTTCTCGATGTCGTCCATACGTCCCCACGCTAGCCGCCGACGAGGCTGGGTTCGACAGGCATGGCCGAAGTCAGCAGGTCTCCGTCGTCGGCGGACCGCACCAGTGTTATCCGGAGAATTCGTCGACCTCGGCGGGGGTCAACACTCCCGAGTCCGCGTAGAAGCGCAACGCTCCCGGTGTCAGTCCGGTGGTATTTGCGAATACTCCGATGGTCATCAGTTCGGTGTCGGTCACACGAATCATCCTGGGCCTTCGGGTAGGTCGAGAGTCAAGAGACCTCCCGGTACATTCGTCTCATGACCGCCACGACACCGCCCCGCAACCGACGCCGCACCGCCGGCTGGCTCACGGGCATCGTGGCTGTCGTGGTCGTGATCGCCGCAGGTGTTCTGTGGTTCGCGCCGAGCCGATACCTCCCCTGGGACACGACGCCGTTTCCCGAGATCGATGCGTCGACCCTGACGCCGCAGCAGGCAACCGTCGTCGAGCTCCTTCGGTCCGAGCACGAGCAGCAACGACCGGGCACGTTCTATTCGGAGGGCGTCGAAGAAGCGTGGTGCGCCAACTTCGTCAGCTGGATCATGCGCGAGGCAGGACAGCCGCTTAGCAATCCGAACTCGGGTAGCTGGCGTATCCCCGGCGTGTACACGCTCACCGAGTACTACCAAGCGCAGGGCACATTCGAGCCGAAGGGCTACTCCCCGAACGTCGGTGACGTCGTCCTCTACGACAACAGCAGCTGGGTCGGGCAGCACACCAACCTCGTCGTGGCCGTCGACGGAGACACCGCGACGACGGTCGGCGGCAACGAACTCGGCAAGATTCGTGTGCACACCGTCGACGTCCGATCCGATTCCGCGATCGTCGGGTTCGGTCGCCTAGCGAACTGACCGTTTGCGCATCGATTGTTCATTTGCCGACCGATACTGGTGCGCAAACGAATAATTCATCGGCAAACAGCACTAGCCCAACAGCTTCTTCTGCACCTTGCCCATTGCGTTTCGCGGCAGGGAATCCACGACCCGAACCTCCCTGGGCCGCTTGTGGATCGACAGTTCCGACGCCACCAGATCGATCAGTTCCTGCTCGTCAACGCCACTTCCGACGACAAAGGCGACGATCCGCTGACCGAGATCGTCGTCGGGCACACCCACCACTGCGACCTCGTCGACCGACGCGTGCCCCAGAAGAACCGTCTCGATTTCGCCTGCGCCGACGCGATATCCGCCGGACTTGATCAGGTCGGTCGATGCGCGTCCGACGATGCGATGGAAGCCGTCGGGTTCGATCACGGCGACGTCACCGGTGTCGAACCAGCCGTCCTCGGTGAAGGACTCGGCCGTCGCGTCCGGGTTGTTCAGGTAGCCGTCGAACAGCATGGGTCCACGCACCTGCAGCGCGCCGATGGACTCCCCGTCGTGCGGCACGACAGAGCCGTCCTCCGCCGTCAAGCGTGTCTCGACGCCGTTCACCGGCAATCCCACCGATCCCGGGCGTCGCTCGCCGTCGAACCGCGTCGACAGCGTGATCAGCGTTTCGCTCATCCCGTACCGTTCGACCGGCGCGTGGCCGGTCAACGAGCGGATCTTCTCGAACACCGGCACCGGCAGCGGGGCGCTGCCCGACACCAACAATCGTGCGTCCGCCAGCGCCCGCGCGGAGTCGGGATCCGCCGCGACGCGCGACCACACCGTCGGGACGCCGAAGTACAGAGTCCCCTTCGCGGCTGCGTACAGCGACGGCGTCGGCTTGCCGGTGTGAATCACCGGGCTGCCCACACGCAAAGGGCCAAGCAACCCGAGGATCAGCCCGTGCACGTGGAACAACGGAAGTCCGTGCACGAGTGTGTCTTTCCACGTCCACTGCCACGCCTCGGCGAGCGCATCGAGGCCTGCGGCGATGGCGTCGCGCGACAGCAACACGCCCTTCGGCGGTCCTGTCGTACCCGAGGTGTAGAGAACGAAGGCGATCGACGACGGGTGCGGATCCGAGTAACTGTGCCACGACCGCGCATGCTGCCGCACAGGGAGAACCTGCAGACCGGCCGTGTCGTCGGGCGCCTCGCCCAGCCACGCCTGAGCGCCCGAATCACGGAGAATGTGCTCGCGTTCGGCAGGTCCCGCGTCCGGCGGAACCGGTACGACGGTCACTCCCGCGATAAGACATCCGACGACCGCCAGCACGGTCTTCACGGACGGAGTCGCCAGTACGACAAGGCGTTCGGCCTGCGCGACGCGCTCGGCAACCGACGTCGCAGCACCGAGGATGTCACCACGCGACAGCGAGACGCCGTCGATGGTGACGGCGTCGGGAATGTCCTCCCCGCGAGCGACGGCGAGTGGATTCAATGAACGAAGCAGCACATGGTTACCGTACATACATGGATGCCGACGGAATCGACACCGGCGACTACGCCGAATACCTGACGGTCCCCGCTGGAGAGCTGCGGCCCGGCGTGTATCTGATCGGCACGGACGTCGGTGAGGACGAGGACACCGACGAAGAACTCGACGACGACGAGGACGACGACGAGATCGATCGCACCGCCGACAGTGCACCCCGTCTCGTGTACTCGGTCCAGTCGGACGACTTCTGGACACGGGTCGAACTCGCCGATCTCCGTGCTACGCAGATTTACGAGGAACAGCACGCTCGCAACCCGAACTCGAACGTCGAAGCGAAGCGTTTCACGACGGTCGAGGCGTTCGGCAGTAACGAGCTCGTCTACATCCTGCGTATCAGGCGCGGGGGGTGGGACGTCGGGTAGCGCCGAGCAGCTCGGTCAATTCCTCGGCGTACGACAGCTTTCGGCGCAGGTTCTCGCACGCCGCCTGAGCTTTGGCGTGGCATTCGTCGACGAACGCTTCCGCCTCGGCGACGCCGTCGCCGCCTGCTGCGATGACGTCGAGCGAGTCCAGCAGTCGACGCATCTCGTCGAGCGTGAATTCCAGAGGCTTCATTCGGCGGATGACGATGAGCCGCGTGAGGTCGACCTCGGTGTACAGCCGAAATCCACCCGCGCTGCGTTCCGACGGCGGTACGAGGCCGACGTCGTCGTAGTGACGCAGCGTGCGGATCGACAGCCCGGTGCGCTCGGCGATTTCACCGATCTGCATGAGATCCGGCACCGCTCAGCCTTCCCCACCCAGTCGGCCTGTCAGACGCTCGTGGCGTTCTTTGCTCGGTCCGTGCAGTCCCACGATGGAGACGGCCTTTCCTGCTCGGGCGTACTTGGTCGTCACGGCGTCGAGGGTAGCAACGGTCGACGCGTCCCAGACGTTCGCTTCGGTCAAGTCGATGACGATGTTCGACGGGTCGGCGGAGTAGTCGAACTGGTGGATCAAGTCGTTGCTCGACGCGAAGAAGAGCTGGCCCCGCACGCCGTAGACGCGGGTGTCGGCGTCGGGTCCGGGCAGCTCGACGACCTCGGTGACATGCGCGACGCGTCGCGCGAACAGGATCATCGCGACGACGACACCGACGATGACGCCGTACGCCAGGTTGTCGGTCAGCACCGTCACCGCGACCGTCGCGACCATGACTGCCGTCTCGCTGAGAGGCATGCGACGCAACGTCTTCGGCGCGATGGAGTGCCAGTCGAACGTCGCGAAGCAGACCATGATCATGACGGCCCCGAGTACCGACATCGGGATGCGCGCCACCACGTCGCCGAACACGACGACCAGAAGCAACAGGAACGCTCCCGCCAGGAACGTCGAGATGCGGGTACGAGCGCCGGAGATCTTCGTGTTGATCATCGTCTGACCGATCAGCGCACAGCCGCCCATCCCGCCGAACGCTCCCGTGACGATGTTGGCGATGCCGAGGCCCGCGCCTTCGCGTGTCTTGCTCGACGGGGTGTCGGTGACGTCGTCGACGAGCTTGGCCGTCAGCAGTGATTCGAGAAGTCCGACGAGGGCCATGGCGAACGCGAACGGCGCGATGATCGTCAGTGTCTCCATGTTCCACGGCACGTCGGGCGTGAACAGCGACGGCAACGACGACGGGAGTTCGCCTTCGTCACCGACGTTCGGAACCTGCAGACCGAAGACGATCGTCACGAGCGTCAAGGTGGCGACGGCCACGAGCGGCGCCGGAATTGCCGTCGTCAACCGGGGAAGGACGATCATGATGACGATCGCGGCGGCAGCGATCGGGAAGACCAGCCACGAGACGTCCACGAAATAGCGAATCTGGGCGATGAAGATGAGGATCGCGAGTGCGTTGACGAAGCCGACCATGACGCTGCGCGGGATGAACCGCATCAACTTCACGGCACCGAAGGCGGTCAACGCGATCTGGATCGCCCCACCGAGCAGAACCGTCGCGACGAGGTAGTCGAGGCCGTACTGCGGAACGATCGGCGCGATGACGAGGGCGACGGATCCCGTTGCTGCAGAGATCATCGCGGTGCGACCGCCGACGATCGCGATGGTGACGGCCATCGTGAAAGCCGAGAACAGTCCGACACTCGGGTCGACGCCGGCGATGATCGAGAACGAGATCGCTTCGGGGATCAACGCCAGTGCGACGACGAGGCCGGCGAGGACCTCGGTCTTCAGTCTTCTCGGGGAACGCAACGCGGACAGAACAGACAGCGTGGTCGACACGTCATGGGGCACGTGGCACCACTCTACCCTCACGTGAGGGTAGAGTGGCACGCGGTCGACGTCAGACCGACGACGCCACCGTCCCGACGCCCAGTGCCGCGAGGATTCCGGCACTGATGCGGTCGAGCCAGTCGGTGACCTTGGGCCGGCGCAGCAACGCGACCGCGCGCGACGCCGCGATCGAGAACACACCCATCACCAGCGCCGCGACGACGACCTCGACGAGCCCCAACGTCATCGCACCGCCGAACGTGACGACCGTCAGGAACTGCGGGACGACGGCGAGATAGAAGAGGCCGACCTTCGGGTTCAGGGCACACGACAGCACGCCTGCCCCGAACGCGGACCGCATCGACGCGGCGACGGGGACCAACGGCTCTCCCGCAGCCTTGTTCTTCCGACGCGCCATGAAAGCTCGAACACCCAGGTAGAGCAGGTACAAACCCCCGAGGACCTTGATGACGCGGTAGACCGTCGCGGATTGCTCGACGATCGCAGCGAGCCCCACGGCTACCAGTGCAGCCCACAGGAAACCGCCGATCGAGACGCCCATCGCAGCCGCGATTCCCGGCTTCAGTCCGCCGATGCTGTACCTCAGCACCAGGAACGAGTCCGGTCCCGGCAGGATCGCCAGCAGAAAGCACACACCGGCGAAGCCGAGCAACAGGCTGAAAGTCATGCGGAGAATGAAAGCACCCAGGCAGGGCGAAGTTCAAACTAAATAGACAGCCTCGTAGCCGCGGCGCCGATGCGTTCGTCCGAAGCCGTCAGCGCGATACGGACGTGCCGAGCACCGGTCGGACCGTAGAACTCGCCGGGTGCGACGAGGATGCCTCGCTCGGCGAACCAATCGACGGTGTCGCGGCACGGTTCGCCGCGCGTCGCCCACAGGTACAGGCCTGCTTCGGAATGGTCGACGGTGAAGCCCGCGCCGCGGACCGCGTCGAGGAGTTCCTTTCGACGTGCCCGGTAGCGCTCACGTTGCAGGTTCTCGTGCTCGTCGTCCGTCAGCGCGGCAGTCATCGCAGCCTGAATCGGAGTGGGCACGATCATGCCTGCGTGCTTGCGGACCTCGAGCAGGTCCTTCACGAGCACCCGGTCGCCCGCGACGAAACCGGCACGGTAACTCGCCAGATTCGAGGTCTTCGAAAGCGAGTGCACCGCAAGAAGATTGGTGTGGTCGCCGTCGCACACACGCGGGTCGAGGATCGAGACGGCCTCGGCCTCCCACGTCAGTCCGAGGTAGCACTCGTCGGACACGACGACCGCGTCGCGCTCACGAGCCCATGCGACGACCTTGCGTAGGTGGTCGATCCCGAGCACCTTGCCGGTCGGATTCGACGGCGAGTTGATGAACACGAGCGACGCACGCTCGGGTCCGAGACGATTCAGGCCGTCGGCGCGCGTCACGCGAGCGCCGGCCAGAAGGGCGCCGACCTCGTACGTGGGGTACGCGACTTCCGGGATGACGACGAGATCGTCGGCGCCGAGACCGAGCAGCGACGGCAACCAGGCGATCATCTCCTTGGTTCCGATCGCAGGCAGGACCGCCTCGATGTTCAGACCTGTTACCCCGTACCGGCGCTGCAGCGCCGCAACGGCCGCTTCACGTAGCTCGACTGTTCCGATGGTGGTGGGATATCCGGGCTCGTCCGACACCGATGCCAACGCGTCGCGAATCACCGGGGCGACCGGGTCGACGGGCGTGCCGACGGACAGGTTGACGATGCCGTCGGGATGCGCCTGCGCCTTCTCCTTCGCGCCGGTCAGAGAGTCCCACGGAAAGTCGGGCAGGCCTGAAGCGACCGATATACGAGCCAAGGTCAGTGCTCACCCATGGGAGGAAGTGCCTTGATGAACGGCGGGTCGTAGTCGACCTTGCCGAGCTTGGCTGCGCCGCCGGGCGAACCCAGGTCGTCGAAGAAGTCGACGTTCGCGCTGACGTATCCGCTCCACTGCTCCGGCACGTCGTCCTCGTAGAAGATCGCCTCGACGGGGCAAACCGGTTCGCACGCACCACAATCGACGCACTCGTCCGGGTGGATGTACAGCATTCGGTTACCCTCGTAGATGCAGTCCACCGGGCATTCTTCGATGCACGCCTTGTCGAGCACATCGACACACGGTTCCGCAATCGAGTAGGTCACTGCTGCTCTCCCTCCCTTTCCGATAGGTCGACGCCGAGGTGGCACCTCGAACGCCCTGAATATCCTAGTATCGCGTCGTAAAAATCCGACAACCAGCGCAGGGTGTCCTCACTTGCGCGACGACGCGTCCGCATCCGACGTCGTTCGGGGGCCTACGTGCTTCGTCTCGGCGGCGTGGTCGGCGATCCACCGACGTCCCTGTTTCGCCGCTCGCGACAACGCCTCCCGCTCGCCGACGAAGCTGGCCAGGCCGCCTACCACCGGAATCGCGGAGATCACCCGGAACGGCAGCCGGCTGTGCGGACGTTTGGCCAGCTCGCCGGACACGTCACGCAGCACCGCCGCGACATCCCACATGGCCCGCAGCAGCGCGAACGGTCCGGAGCCCCGAGGGCGTTCCTTGTCCTGGGCGGCGTCGCGTTCGGAGAGATCGATGTCACGTTCGCACAGCACGGATGCCAGCAACCGCACGTGCGTCTCTCGATCGGTCACTCCGCTCTCGCGCGCGACGGCGACGAGAACCATTGCCTGATTGGCGAACCCGAGCAGATCCTGCAGCGGCAACCGGTTGACGAGCACGCCGAATACACCGGGAAACGCCACTGCGACGGTATTCAATGCGCCGATCCGGGCGACCCACCACTGCGAGCGCGCGTCGGCACCGAGTTCCTGCCATCCCCGAGTTCCCGGGAAATCGGTGGCGTTCAGCGCCCAGGCCAGTGCATCGAAAGCCTTGTCGACGACGGTGTCATCGGCCGCGGGCGTCCGGAACGTGCGAGCTTTCAAACCCACCGGATCGCGGGTTCCGAGGATGTCGAGAACAGGGTCGATGATGGCGACGGCTCGTGTCAGAGCGGCCGCGACGGTGCGGTCTTCCATCAGACGAGTCCGAGCGCGGGCATGTGTTCGACGCGGTCGTAGGTGGTGGTGCGTTCGCGGGCGGGACGGCCGATACCGTTCGCGATCTCGTGCAATTCCGCGACGGTCTTCTCCGAACCGTTCTCACTGCCTGCCATACGGGAAATGGTCTCCTCCATCAACGTGCCACCGAGATCGTTCGCGCCACCGTTCAACATCACCTGCGTACCGGTGATACCCAGCTTGACCCAGGAGGTCTGGATACTGTCGATCCGCCCGTGCAACATGATGCGCGCGAGCGCATGCACCGCACGATTGTCTCGATTCGTCGGACCCGGCCGCGAGGCCCCCGCCAGATACAGCGGCGAGGACTGATGCACGAACGGCAACGGCACGAACTCGGTGAACCCACCTGTCCGATCCTGAATCTTCTTGAGCACGTTCATGTGTCCGACCCAGTGCGACGGGTTGTCCACGTGCCCGTACATCATCGTCGAGCTCGATCGCAGTCCCACCTCGTGCGCGGTGGTGACCACGTCGATCCACTCCGCTGCAGGCAATTTGCCTTTCGTGAGCACCCAGCGGACCTCGTCGTCGAGGATCTCCGCCGCCGTGCCCGGAATGGTGTCCAAGCCCGCCTCGCGCAGAGCCGTCAGCCACTCACGCACCGACTGCCCACCCCGCGAGGCGCCGTTGACGATCTCCATCGGGGAGAACGCATGCACGTGCATGCTCGGCACCCGCTCCTTCACCGCGCGCACCAGATCCGCATATCCGGTGACGGGAAGTTCGGGGTCGATACCGCCCTGCATGCACACCTCGGTCGCGCCGGCGACATGCGCTTCCCACGCCCGATCCGCCACCTCCGACGTCGACAGCGTGAACGCATCCGCATCACCCTTGCGCTGCGCGAACGCGCAGAATCGGCAGCCGGTGTAGCAGATGTTGGTGAAGTTGATGTTCCGGTTGACCACGTAGGTGACGTCCTCGCCCATCACCTGCTTACGCAGGTCGTCGGCGAGCGCCGCGACCGCATCCATGCCGGCACCCTCGGCCGTCGCCAACGCCAGATACTGCTCGTCACTGCACCCGGCCGGATCGGCTTCGGCCGCCTTCAGCGCCGCCATCAGATCCCGGTCGACGCGTTCGAGCCCGGCCAGATCGCGCACCTGCTCACGGATGGAATCCCAATCACCGAACGCGTTCGCCAGATCGCTACGGGTGTCGGTGTTACGGCCGTGCGAGTCGATCTCGGTGTTCAGATCGATGCGGCCCGACGACTCCCACTGCTCGTCCGGTTCCTGCCACGGCAGGCCCGACGGCGTCACATCGGCCCGGGCCATCCCGGTCTCCGGATCCGCCAACGCATGCACGTGCGCCGAGATGCGCGGGTCGATCCACGGAGCCCCGGCGAGAACATATTGCGGCTGCGCGGCGGTCCGTTCCACCAGCGTGTACCCGCCGGCCTGAGACAGCTCGGCGAGGGTGTCCAGGTTCGGCCACGGCCGTTCGGGATTGACATGATCCGGCGTCAGCGGCGACACCCCACCCCAGTCGTCGACGCCCGCCCGCAGCAACGCCGCGGTCTCCTCGGCCTCGACGAGGTTCGGCGGAGCCTGAATCCGCGTGGCTGGCCCCATCAGAATCCGCGTCACCGCGATCGTCGCGAGGAATTCCTCCATGCCCGCGTTAGGTGCCGACCGCATCGCCGTGTCGGACTTGGCCAGGAAATTCTGCACGATGATTTCCTGAACGTGCCCGAATGCCTTGTGCACCTTGCGGATTGCCATGATCGACTCGGCGCGGTCTCGAATGGTCTCGCCGATGCCGACGAGAATGCCCGTCGTGAACGGAATGTTGAGTCGGCCTGCATCGGTCAACGTGCGCAGCCGAACCTCCGGATCCTTGTCCGGGCTACCGTAATGGGCCTGCCCCTTCTCCTCGAACAGCCGGCGCGACGTCGTCTCGAGCATCATGCCCATCGACGGCGCCACGGGCTTGAGCCGCGAGAGTTCCTGCCACGACATCACCCCCGGATTCAGATGCGGCAGAAGACCGGTCTCCTCCAACACCCGAATCGCCATGGCGCGCACGTAATCCAACGTCGAGTCGTAGCCGCGCGAATCGAGCCACTCCTTCGCCTCCGGCCACCGCTCCTCCGGCCGGTCACCGAGGGTGAACAGTGCTTCCTTGCACCCGAGTTCGGCGCCTTTGCGTGCGACCTCGACGATCTCGTCCGGGTCCATGAACAACCCGTGCCCCTCGGCCTTCAACTTCCCCGGGACGCTCACGAACGTGCAGTAATGGCACTTGTCGCGGCACAACCGCGTGATCGGGATGAAGACCTTCCGCGAATACGAGACCGTCTTCGCACGCCCCGCCGACTCCAACCCCGCATCACGCACCCGCGACGCCGACGCCATCAGATCGACCAGATCCACACCGCGCGCATGCAACAGCACAGTGGCCTCGTCGACGTTCAAACTCACCCCGTCACGAGCACGACGCAGCACTCGACGCATGGCGGACGGGGCAGGGGCTTTCTCGTCGTGTCGAACAGGTGCAGCAGGATCAGGCAGCATGGTCACCAGTCGATCATGCTCCTCCGACACGATCGTGTGCCACCGGGAGGTCCCCGAAGCTAAATTCGTAGCCATGATCACGATGACCGACCCGGCGTGGCGGCCGAGTCCCCGTGCGAAGCAGTTGTGGGCGATCAATGCAGCTCTGATGTGGATTCCGGTGTTCGTCGCGCAGATCGTGTGGGCCGTGATCGATGGTCGGTGGACGACGTGGCCACACGTAGCGGCGCTTGCCGTGACCGTCGCCGTGGCCGTCGCGCACATCGTGGGTGTGCCGCTGTGGCGCTACCGGGTGCATCGGTGGGAGATCAGCGAGACCGCCGTCTACACGCTGACGGGATGGTTCGACCAGGAGCGACGCATCGCACCGATTTCGCGGGTCCAGACCGTCGACACCGAACGCGGCCCGATCGACCGCATGCTCGGCCTGGCGACCGTGACCGTGACGACGGCGTCGTCGGCGGGCGCAGTGAAGATCACTGCCCTGGACAAGGACGTCGCGGACAAGACCGTCGCTCGGCTGACCGACATCGCCGGGCGCACACCGGGTGACGCGACGTGACCACCGAGACCGAGCTTCTCGTCGAGGAGGAGCAGAGGCCGTGGCTTCGACTCGACAAGCGCATGCTGCTGGTGCATCCGGTGAACGAGGGCGTCAAGGTTCTACCGGTCCTGCTGGTGTCGTTCGTCGTCGGTAGCCAGAGCGGCAATCACCTGTGGGGACTGATCATCCTGGCGATCGTGGTCGTCTACGCGATCCTCCGCTGGTTCACCACGAGTTACCGCATCGGCCCGGTACACGTGCAACTTCGGACGGGCGTCTTCCAGAAGAAGGTGCTGTCGGTTCCACGCAGCCGCATCAGGTCGGTGGACATCGAGGCGAACCTGCTGCACCGCGTACTCGGGCTGTCCATCCTGAGAATCGGCACGGGACAGCAAGCAGGCAAGGGCGAGAAGTTCGAACTCGACGCCCTCGACGCGAATGTCGTTCCCGCGCTGAGGGAAGAGCTGCTGCACCGTGTCACCCGCGCCGGCATCGGTCCGGGTGGACCGCCGGTAGTCGAAACCGAGATCGCGCACTGGCAGACGTCGTGGGTGCGGTTCGCACCGTTCTCGTTCACGGGTGTCGTGACGATCGCGGCCGCCGTCGGCGTGCTGTTCCAGTACGGCCTCGGTCAACGGCTCGCCGAATCGTCGGTGATCAGCGACAGCATCGATTCCGCCGAACGACTGGGAATCGTCGTCGTGGTACTCGTCGGGCTGGCGCTCCTGCTGGTCGTCGCGAGCGTGTTCGCCTGCGTCCGCTACCTGATCACGTACGGCAACCTGACCGTCACCGACGACGGAACACGGATGCACGTGAAACACGGTCTGCTGAAGACCCGTTCGACGACACTCGACCGCAAACGGCTCCGCGGGACGTCGCTGTCGGAGCCGTTGCTGCTGCGGGCCGTGAACGGCGCCCGGCTCGACGCGATCATGACGGGCGTCAGCGCGGAGAAGAAGGAGTCGTCGCTGCTGCTGCCCCAGGCGCCGGTCGACGAAGCGCTGCGGATGATGACCGTCGTTCTCGGCGAGGCGGGATTGACGTCCGACGCACAGAAGCCGCTGACCCCGCACGGACCGGTCGCGCGGCGTCGGCGCTACACCCGCGCGGTCGGACCCGTCGTCGTCGCGGCAGCCACACTCGGCGTCGCCGAGGCACTGGGTGCGCCGATTCCGCCGCTCGCATGGGTTGCCGCCGTAGTCCTGCTGGTCGGTGCAGTGTTCGTCGCGTGGGACCGATACCGAGGCCTCGGACACGCACTTCTCCCCGGCTGGCTGGTCACTCGGCACGGCTCGCTCGATCGACGGCGTCACAGTCTCGAAGCGGCCGGCATCATCGGCTGGACCGTCCGACAGACGTTCTTCCAGCGGCGAGCAGGCGTCGCCACCATCGTGGCCGCGACGCCTGCGGGCGTCGGCCATTACGAGGTTCTCGACGTCCCTGCGGACCAGGCGTGGTCGATCGTCGAGTCCGTGACACCGGGGGCCGGAGACATATGGGTGCGCTGACTCCCCGGAGCATCGACGAACTCGACCTCGCCGTCTCGTCGTGCCGTGCGTGCCCACGGCTGGTGCGCTGGCGCGAGAAGGTGGCCGCCGAGAAGAAGGCGGAATTCAGGGACCGAACCTATTGGGGCAGGCCGGTTCCCGGCTTCGGCCCGGCAGATGCGTCGATGTTGATCGTGGGCCTCGCTCCTGCCGCGCACGGCGCCAACCGCACCGGCCGGATGTTCACCGGCGACCGTGCGGGCGACTTTCTGTACGCCGCGATGTACGAGGTGGGACTCGCGAGCCAACCCACCGCGACGCACATCGGCGACGGCCTGGAACTGCACGGGGTGCGCATCACGTCACCGGTCCATTGCGCTCCCCCGGCGAACAAGCCGACGATCGACGAACGCGACCGATGCCGGACATGGCTCGACATCGAACTCGGACTGCTGCGCCCGAACCTGCGCTCCATCGTCGTCCTCGGCGGATTCGGATGGCAGTCGCTGCTGCCCGTTCTACAGCGCAACGGCTGGGACGTCCCGCGTCCGAGGCCGAAATTCGGTCACGGGGCAGAGGTCAGTCTGGCGGGACCGTCGGGTCGTTCCGCAGGCTCCACTCCTGGTAGCATCCGGCTGTTCGGGTGCTTCCACGTCAGTCAACGCAACACGTTCACCGGGCTCTTGACCCAGGAGATGACCCAGGACGTGCTGCGGGCTGCGGCGACCCATGCGGGGCTGTCGTGAGCGCCTTCAGCCGCCACGAGAACAACAGAATGCCGGGCGGCACCGCGCCACCGACCAACAGAAGCGCTGTCCGCCAGTCGGCGAGGAGAAGGACGTCGCCTCCCGGTCCGCCGAACATGCACAGCAGCACGCCGACGCCCCACCCGATCAGCGGCGACGCGATCGCCGCCGGCCGCTCGGCCACCTTGCGCGCTGCGAACAGCAACGCGACGTTCGCGACACCGGCCAGCAGCGCACTGACCGGAAACGGGATCGACCCCAGGTAGGTCGGCAGGAACAGCACCGAGAGGACGCCGCACAGAAAGCCGTCGAAGATCAATACCGCGAGAGTCGCCCTCGAGACGAGTACGACGGCATTGGATGCGGCTTTCGAGATCATGACGCCAATAGTGACGTACGAGCACGATTCAGGAGACCGGAGGGTATCCCAACGACGTCAGCAGGTTGCTCATGATGTTGGCGAAATCGGTGAGGCCTTGCTGATACAGCATTTCCTGACGCGGGAAGTCCGGCATCAGCGAGTTCACGAACGCGACGATGGCGTCCTGCACTACCCAGTTGTACATGTTCGTGATCCACCCCACATATCGGCGCCGACGTGATGCAGCACATAGTGTCACACGCCGGAGAACAAATCACCTTCGCGTCCCGACGCATCCACGTCGCCGAGCTTGCCCCGCACCAGAACGTACTGCTCGTCGGCCAGAATGGGCTGAACGATGTTGTTGGACAGTGCGTACTCGACGCCCGACGGGGCCACCGTCACCTGCGTCGCGTGTGCGTTCAGCGCCTCACGCTTCAGATGGAACACGCCGCGCACGCCGAGTGACGTCGTGACGATGTCCTCGGGGACGCTCGGCAGTTCACCCGGCTCGGGCATACGCCACCCGTCCGGAACGTCCTCGATCGCGGCGATGCCGTCGCGCAGTTGATCGGCGCCGGTGACGGTCCAGTAGAACTTCGACGGCGTCCACGGCGCGCCCGCATCCGGATACAGGTCGGATCCGGCGATGTCGAACGCTTCGGTGACGAGCGAGTGGGCCTGCTGGTGATCCGGATGGCCGTAGCCACCCTCCGGGTCGTAGCCGACGACGACGTGGGGCTTGACCGCACGCACGACCGTCAGCATGGCCGTCAGCGCCTCGTCGCGGTCGGCATTGACGAACGCCCGTGGATTGGCGGCGGCAGCCGTGCCGGCCATGCCGGAGTCACGCCACCGTCCGGCGCCACCGAGGAAGTGCGGGGTCCCCGCGCCGAGAACGTCCAGGGCCCTGTGCAATTCGTGGATACGGTAGCCACCGAGCTGATCTGCCTCGTCGGCGATCAGGTGCGCCCATCGGTCGCCGATGACCTCGCCCTCTTCACCGAGCGAACACGTCAGAACGGTGACCTCGACACCCGCCTGCGCGTAGTGTGCGATGGTTCCGCCCGTCGTGATGGTCTCGTCGTCCGGATGTGCATGAACGAGCAGCAATCTCACTTGGTTCCGGTCCTCATCCATGTCGCTGCGTCGCCGAAGATTCCGACCTCGATCGGACCTGCGAGCGACACACCCTCGACGTCGTTGCCGACGGCAACGACGGACGAATCCTGCGAAATCGGTAGCACGGCCGACAGCGACCACAGCTGCGGCTCGGCTTCGGCTTTCAGTGCATCGACCGAGAGTTCGCCTGCCAGAGCACGATTCACCGAATCGGTCAGTTCTGGCACACACAGCCCGGACGTGTTGCTCGGCGCCACAGCCGGCATGTCGTCGGACGCGGGAATCGGGTCGACGGCGGCGCATCCGAACCTCGACGCCATCACCGTGGCCGCGTCGACGCCGACGCTCGTCCATCCCACGATCGCGTCGACCTGTCCCTCGGTCAGCGCGGTGCCGTAGAGCTCCTCTGCGGGCAGTGGTGTCACGGTCGCCGCGATTCCCGCACCTGCCAACTGGTCGGCCGCCGTGTTGGCCACCGCCAACGCAGTGCTGTCACCCTCGACGGCACCGATGACGAATGTCAGTGGCACACCGGCCTTTCCGATGCTCCCGTCCGGAGGCGGTACGTAACCGCTGCGATTCAGCGACGCCAGCGCGGCGTCGCGACCGATCGGAGCGGGTGCAGTCGGCCCGTATCCCGGATCGGACGGGCTCGACAATTGTGCTCGCGCAGGATGATCCGCCGAGCCGCTTCCGGCCGCGACCGTCGACAGCAACGCCGGGTCCAGCAGCCCGAGAATGCCGCGTCGCATTTCGGGATCGGCGAGCTCCGGGGTACGCCCGTTGAGCGTCAGGTCGAGAACGCGCGGCTGGAACCTGATGTCGGTGCGCACACCGGGAATCGCGGCCAGCTGCGCTTGCGTCGCGGAGCTGGCCCGAACCTGTGCCACCTGAGCATCTTTCGAGCGCAACGAGTCCGCGAGTTGAGCCGCGGTACCGCCGCGGCGGAGGAGAATCCGATCGGGAAGAGCGGGCTCGTCCCAGAACCGGTCGTTGCGTTCGAGCAGAATTTCGTCGCGACCCTGGTCGACGGATTTGATGTTGAACCGCCCACCCGATACCGGCACGTTGTCGGACAGACCACTCTGGAAACCACCCGGCGAATCCTTCAACAGGTGGCTGGGCAACAGATCGGTGAACAGACGCTGCCAATTCGGGTATGGCTGACGCATCGTCACGTCGACGGTCTTGCCACCGCCCGACGACTGGACGTCCTCGATCAGCGCGTAGCCGGCAGGGTCGACGACGCCTGGCTGCGAGATCATCTGCCGCCACAGGTAGCGGAAGTCCTCGGCGGCGATCGGGGCGCTGTCGGACCACTGCGCTTCGTTGCGGAGCTGATAACGCACCGTGAACGGATTCTGCGACGTGACCTCCGCCGAGATCAGCAGAGACGGATCCGGTGTCCAGACGGTACGCGTGGGGTCGGCCGGATCGAGCGTCGGCCGAAACGGACTGGGCAGAACCAGCGCGCTGACGGCCGAGTTTGCGGGCGACTGATCCGACAACAGATGAGGATTGAATCCGTTGCCGACGTCGTCGATCGCGACGACGACCTGGTCACCCGTTTCGACGGGCGCGACGGGAGTGGTCGTCGTGGTCGTCGGAGCGCTCTCCACCGGTGGAGGCGGATTGGCGGTGCATGCTGCGAGCGCCAGGGCGACGAGTCCGATGCCCGCGGTGTGCAGTCGCTGCCGCAATATGCCACTCCTTCGTCGTGGCCCGTGCGTGCCCGGTCTCTACCCGACCGAGCACGCACGGGCGCGTCAGCGCACCTTACAGAGCAGCCTTGTCACGCGACTTCGCACGCGAACGCTCGCGTGCACGGTCCGTCTGCGACAGGTGCACCTTGCGGACGCGCACGGCCTCCGGGGTGACCTCGACGCACTCGTCGGCGGCACAGAACTCCATCGCGGCTTCGAGGGTGAGCTCGATCGGCTTCGCCAGTGTCTCCGTGGCGTCGGCCGTCGCGGAGCGCATGTTGGTGAGCTTCTTCTCCTTGGTGACGTTGATGTCGAGGTCCTCGGCGCGCGGGTTGATGCCCACGACCATGCCCTCGTACGTGTCGGCACCCGGGTCGACGAAGAACGTGCCACGGTCGGCGAGCTGGATCATCGCGAACGGCGTAACCGAGCCGGTGCGGTCGGAGACGAGCGAACCGGTGTGGCGGGCGCGGATCTCGCCTGCCCACGGGCCGTATCCGTGCGACACGGCGTTGGCGATGCCGGTACCGCGGGTCTCGGTGAGGAAGTCGGTACGGAAGCCGATCAGGCCGCGCGACGGGACGATGAACTCCATGCGGACCCAACCGGTTCCGTGGTTGGTCATCTGAACCATCTTGCCCTTGCGGTTCGCGAGGAGCTGGGTGATGGCACCGAGGTGCTCTTCGGGGGTGTCGATGGTCAGTTCCTCGAACGGCTCGTGCACCTTGCCGTCGACCTGACGGGTGACCACCTGCGGCTTGCCGACGGTCAGCTCGAAGCCTTCGCGACGCATCTGCTCGACGAGGATGGCCAGCGCCAGCTCACCACGGCCCTGCACCTCCCAGGCGTCGGGGCGACCGATGTCGAGAACCTTGAGCGAGACGTTACCGATGAGCTCGGAATCGAGGCGGCTCTTGACCATGCGTGCGGTCAGCTTGTGGCCCTTGACGCGGCCGACGAGCGGGCTCGTGTTGGTGCCGATGGTGACCGAGATGGCCGGCTGGTCGACGGTGATGGTCGGCAGTGCGACGGCGTTCTCGGGGTCGGCGATGGTGTCACCGATCATGATCTCCGGGATGCCCGCGACGGCGACGATGTCACCGGCGGTTGCCACGTCACCGGGCTCACGGGTGACGCCGACGGTCTTGAGCAGCTCGGTGATCTTGACGTTCTTGACGCCGTCGGCGTGCATCCATGCGACGTTCTGGCCCTTGCGCAGCTGGCCGTTGTGGATACGGACGAGCGCGAGGCGACCGAGGAAGTCCGACGCGTCGAGGTTGGTGACGTGCGCCTGCAGCGGCGCGTCCGCGTTGCCCTTGGGGGCGGGAACGTGCTCCATCAGAACGTCGAACAGGACGTCGAGGTTCTCGGTGTCGGGTGCGGCACCGTTCTCGGGCTGGTTCAGCGACGCCTTGCCCTCGCGGCCCGACGCGTACAGAACCGGAAGGTCGAGCAGAGCCTCGGCGGCCTGGGCCGCGTCGTCGTCGAGGTCGGATGCCAGGTCGAGGAGCAGGTCCTGCGACTCGGAGACGACCTCGTCGATACGTGCGTCGGGACGGTCCGTCTTGTTGACCACGATGATGACCGGCAACGACGCGGCGAGCGCCTTGCGGAGCACGAAGCGGGTCTGCGGCAGCGGGCCCTCGGAAGCATCGACGAGCAGGACGACGCCGTCGACCATGGACAGGCCGCGCTCGACCTCACCACCGAAGTCGGCGTGGCCGGGGGTGTCGATCACGTTGATGACGGTGACGGTGCCGTCGGCGTTGTGGCGGTGAACAGCGGTGTTCTTCGCCAGAATCGTGATGCCCTTTTCCTTCTCGAGGTCACCGGAGTCCATGACTCGGTCCACGAGTTCGGCACGCTCGGCGAACGCTCCCGATTGACGCAACATGGCGTCGACCAGCGTGGTCTTGCCGTGGTCGACGTGTGCAACGATGGCGACGTTGCGGAACGATGTGGTGGTCTCAGTACTGGTGGGGGCGCTCACGCGAAAAATTCTCCTGGGTCGAATGCGGGCTCTTGTTCGCTAGCGGGCTTATGTCGCTAGAGAAGCGCGCTGCACCGCGAGGTTCTCGCGACCGATCGAGTTTACCCGCTGCTACGAGGTGACCCACACCACGCAGTACTCTTGGCCTGAAGTTCACCGGATTGTTCTTCTCGAGCGCGGAGCGAAATACATGGGCAAGGTCAAGGCCAAGGACATCTCGGGTCTGAAGCCCAAGAAGAAATGTTGCCGCAAGAAGACCAGGTGCTTGAAGTGCCCCGTCGTCATCATGCGGATGAAGAAACTGGAAGATCAGGGTGCGACGGGCAAGGATCTGAAGAAGGGCCTCAAAAAGGCCCGGGCTGCCTGAGCAGCTCGCTCAGTTCCGGTATCCAGGCACGGTCCGCGTCGACCAGATCGATCTCTCCCAGCCCGCGGGCATCGACCCACCGTAGATCCGAATGTTCCAGCGGCACAGGCGTTCCCGAGATCAACTCGACGAGGTAGGCGCGAAGTGTCAGCGCGCCGGACAACTCGACGTCACCCGCGAGCGGCTCCCCCACCGAGGTCTCCACACCCAGTTCCTCGCGTAGCTCGCGCACGAGTGCGTCCTCCGGCTTCTCACCGTCCTCGACCTTGCCTCCCGGCAGTTCCCATCGGCCCGCGAGGTCGGAGGGTCGGGATCGCTGGGCCAGCAGAAGCAATCCATTCGAGACCAGTGCGCCTGCAACGACGAGTGTGCCCATGTCACCATCGATTCATGAGTGGGGATGACAAGCTTTCGAATTCCGACATCGACGATGCTCTCACCGGTCTTCCGGGATGGACACTCGACGGGCAGGAGATCGTGCGCACCGTCGAGATGCCGACGTTCCCGGCCGCCATCGAGTTCGTCTCGCGCGTGGCCGACGCGGCAGAGGCCGCCGATCACCATCCCGACATCGACATTCGGTGGAGAAAACTCACCTTCAGGTTGTCGACGCATTCCGCGGGCGGCCTCACGAAGAAGGACGTACATCTCGCTCACGAGATAAACGCACTTCTTCCCGACGATTGATCCGGCCCAGGTAAATCGTCCAGCCGTAGACGAGAAGAGCGCCGACCACGTCGACCGCGCCGAGCCACGCCAACACGCCGGGTCGGGACACGAGCCAGATCGAGTCCTGGAAGAAACTGAGAATCCACGGCACGCCGACGAGCGTCGTCGCCAGCCAATAGGCGGCGACGAGCTTGGTGCCGAGGCGCTGCCGATCCTGTCCGTGCAACAACCACACCAGCAGCGGCATGACCCAGACCCAATGGTGGGACCACGAGATCGGCGACACCAGCAGACCGAACAGCTGCACCACGACGAGCGTGCCCAGTCGATCGTCGGCACGCAGCGCGCGCCAGGCGAAGAACGCCAGCACAGCGCAGATCGCGACGCCCACGATCCAGACGGGACCGGAGCCGACGTCGTGACCGGCGACGCGGCTCATCGCGCCGCGCAGCGACTGGTTCCACACCGATCCCACCGGGCCGATGCGATCGGCGTCGCCCAGCAGCGTCGTGAAATAGGTACCCGCCTGATGCCCGAGGATCAGGTAGCTGAGGCCGACGGTCGCACCGAACGCGACGGCGGAGAAGATCGCGGCTTTCCATCTCCTGGTCGCGACGAAATACAGACCGGTGATGGCCGGCGTGAGCTTGATTCCCGCGATGATCCCGACGAGACCGCCTGCCACCCACCACCGCGAACTCCGAATCGCGACGAGTGCACCGAGGGCGAGGAAGACGTTGACCTGCCCGTAGTCGAGTGTCGTGCGGACCGGCTCGGTCCACAGCGCGATGGCCGTCCACAGCATGGCGACGCGTGTCCAGCGCTGGGACTGGGCCGTCTCGTCGCCCAGAACCAATCCGAGGCTGAGCTTGATCAGCAGGAACATCGCCGCCATCGTCGCGAGCTGCCAGCAGACGCCGACGAGGGTGAACGGCAGGTAGTGCAGCGGGAAGAACACCAGCGCCGCGAACGGTGGATACGTGAACGGCAGCGGGAAATCGGGGGTTTCCTCGGAGTACGTGAAGTCGTACAGGTCGTCGCGCAGCAACTCGGCGGAGCCGTCGACGTACACGTGCAGGTCGACGAGATTCATGCCGTTGGGCGTCAGGAACGCCCAGGCGAGTCTCGCGACGACCGACAGCACCAGCAGGATCGGGGCACATCGAACCAGACGGTTCACGTCTTCTCTGCTCCCGTTCGCATCATTCTTCGGCCGCCCCCGTTCGAGACCGACGCGGCGAGCTTATAGGGAACTCGTTCGGGGTTCACAAACGCACGTCACAGGATCGACGCGTTCCGATGCTGCTGGATCACAAATAACATTTGCATCACCAACCACACAGATCACTTCAGTAACAAGCTAGTCTGCGACGGTACGGGGTGGGCGGCACCGGCTGTACAAGGAAGGGTCCGATACATAGAGTGACCCCTCGAGCCAGCAACCGCCTCAGGGCGAAGTTGACGATCAGGATGGGGAAACTAGTGCTTCGTTTCGGGGTATCGCGCAGGGCTGTCACCGCCGTAGCCGTCGCAGCAGCCGCCGCGCTCGCCGTACCGACTTCCGCTTCGGCAGAGCCCGCACCACCCGAGCTGCCCGCACTGATCCTCCCCACTCCGGATCAGCCGCTCCCCGATTACGCAGAGGTCGAGGCGCTCGCGTCGTTCGCACCCGCGATTCTCGGTGCCGCAGCAGGTCCCGCCGACGCGGCCGCAGGCCCGCAGGCCGAGATTCTCGCCCAAGCGCGAGCACTGCTGGCGAACTCGGGACTTCCGGACAACGTCAAGAGCACTCTCGAAGCGGTCATCACGTTCCTCGACGGTTCGGGTGGCGGCGGACCGGAACTGCCGCCGTCCGACGGTCCGGTCATCGCGCAGTTCCTCTACCCCACCCTCGGCAAGGGCTGCATCTCGGACACCGCCGATTCCGTCGGTACCGCGCTCGCCGTCCCCGGCCCTGCGACGCTGCCGCCCCCCGGCCCGGCTGCAGGCCAGGCAGGCTTCGTGTTCACCGCCCTCGGCACTGCTCCGATCGCAGAGAAGCAGGAAGCGCCGCTGACCGCGACGTGGCTCAACCTCGACAACCGACGCAGCGGAACGGTCGATCTGACCGGTGCGTCGCGCATCAACCCCGACGGACCGGCGACGATCTCGGCCATCGCCGACACCGGCCCCGGCCGCGTCCTGTCGGTCATCTCGGGATCGATCACGACGCAGTCGAAGGAAGATCCGTCGGCAGCTCCGCGGACCTGCTCGTTCCTCCCGACGATCGGCACCTTCTTCGTCGCCTAGTACGGTCTGCTCGTGAGCAGACCCTTCGCGTTCGTCGCGACCACCTACGCGTTCGCAGTCGGAATGATGGGCACGACGATGCCCACACCGGTGTATTCGCTGTATCAGGCCGAGTTCGGATTCTCGGTTCTGGTCATCACGGTCATCTTCGCCGCGTACGCGCTCGGTGTCCTGGCGGCACTGCTCGCGTTCGGGCGATGGTCCGACACGCTCGGCCGACGGCCGTTGCTCCTCGGCGGCATTGCGTTCGGCATCGTCAGCGCGCTGGTCTTCGTGTTCGCGGGCAATCTCGCTGCGCTACTCGTCGGACGCGTGCTGTCGGGGCTGTCCGCGGGCATCTTCGTCGGCACCGCGACGGTGACGCTCGTCGAACTGGTTCCGGACAAGTGGAAGGCCAAGGCACCCGCGATCGCGACGGCTGCCAACATCGGCGGTCTCGGCCTCGGCCCGCTCGTCGCAGGCCTTCTGGTGCAGTATCTTCCGGAGCCGACGCATCTGACGTTCGTCGTCGACATCGTGCTGCTGGTGATCGCTGCGGTAGCGGTGTTCCTGGTGCCCGAGACCGTCGACGTACAGCCCGGTGCCACGCCACACATGCAGCGACTGTCCATCCCCGCCGAGATTCGCGGAACGTTCGCACGCGCGGCGATCGGCGGGTTCGCGGGCTTCGCCGTCCTCGGACTGTTCAGCGGCGTCTCACCGGGATTCATGACGACGGTCCTCGGCGTCGACAACCACGCCGTGGGAGGAGCCGTCGTGTTCCTGATCTTCGCGGCGTCGGCCGCGGCCCAGATCGGGCTGCGGGGTCTCGACGCGGCGTTCGCTCAGCGCGCCGGCTGCATCGTGCTTCTGGTCGGCGTCGCGGCACTGGGAGCGTCGCTGTTGCTCGCGTCGTTCCCGCTTCTCGTCGTCGCCGCGGTGGTGTGCGGTGTCGGACAAGGCATCACGTTCAGCAAGGGAATGGCCTCGGTCACCGCGGAACTGCCTGCAGGCAGGCGTGCCGAGGTGACGTCGACGTTCTTCGTCGTGCTCTACGTCGCGATATCGATCCCGGTGATCGGCGCGGGTGCAGCGGCGAACGCGTGGGGACTCGTGACGGCAGGCGTCGTGTTCTGCGCCGTGGTGGCGCTCCTGGCCGTCGTCGCGTTTCTACTCCTGACCGTGTCCGGGCGTCAGGACGAGAAAGAATCCGAGAAGAGCTGATAGAAGTAGCCGGCGATCGTGTACAGCACGTCGATGAAGTCCATGATTGTTCCTTTTCTGTCTCAGGCCAGCGACCACTGGCCGTAGTCGGGTTTCAGAACGACGTTGATGTCGACGCCGATTCCGTCGACCTTGTCCTTGTCGATTCTGATCTGGTGCAGGTGCGCCTTCGGGTGTCGGAAACCCTTGGGCGTTCCCCAGTTGTGCTGCCAGTACCACTGACCGAGCCCGGCGATGGACGCCAGTTCGATGGTCGGTGAGTTGGCGTAGATTCCGGTGTTCTCCGGGCCGACGACGGACTGCCAGCCGAGGATGTAGGGCGCGATCATCGTCGCGAACTCGATGGCCGTCGGGTTGTCGTCGATGGACGCGTAGATCGGCCGGTTCTCCGGACCGCCTGCGGCACGGTGCAATTCGAGCCCGCGGTTCGCATGCTTCACACCCGCCGCATATCCGCCGCGCCAATCCGACGTCGTTCCTTTGCCGTACTGGTAATTGGAGACGACCTCCAGTCCGGCCTCGGTCAGTGCGTCCGCCTCGTCACGCTTCATCGGTTTGCCCAGCATCCACTCGGCTCCGGGACGACGGTCGGACACGTAGCGCACGGCTCCGAGATGGCCTGCCGCTTTGATGGATTCGGGCGACGGAACGCCCGCCGCGTAGTCGATCAACGTTCCCAGGCCGTCGGCATGCGCCGACTGCGCACCCACGGCCGCCAGTCCGACTGCGGCAGCCGACCCCACGGCCGCGTACTTGAACAGATCGCGTCGCGATACGTGCACGGTTTTCCCCCACATTCGGTGTCCCACGGCGTGTCGTCGATCCCGCGGGCATCGACGCTGTTACTTTTTGCAGTTTGCGTATTGCACCACATTCACATCCGTATCGCCAGTCACCTGACTCTCGCCAGCCACATCCGCCTCGTCGGCGATTCCCTTACTGTGGAGACCAACCGGTTCTGCATCACCGAAGGAGAAAGACATGGGCGTCACCCTCGCCAAGGGCGGAAATGTCTCGCTGTCGAAGGAAGCACCGAATCTCACCGCAGTCACGATCGGCCTCGGCTGGGACGTGCGCAGCACGACGGGCGGCGACTTCGACCTCGACGCCAGCGCGATCGGACTGAACTCGAACAAGAGGTCCGTGAACGATCTGTTCTTCGTCTTCTACAACAACCTCCGCTCGCCGGACGGCGCGATCGAGCACACCGGCGACAACCGCACCGGCGAGGGAGAGGGCGACGACGAGAGCATCGACATCGATCTCACCGCCCTGTCGCCCGAGGTCGAGTCCATCGTCTTCCCTGTGTCGATTCACAACGCCGACGCGCTCGGCCAGAACTTCGGTCAGGTCGTCAATGCCTTCATTCGCGTCGTGAACAAGGCGGACGATCGTGAGCTCGCGCGCTTCGACCTCAGCGAGGATGCGTCGACCGAGACGGCGATGGTGTTCGGCGAACTCTACCGTCGCGGATCGGAATGGAAGTTCCGCGCGATCGGCCAGGGATATGCGTCGGGCCTCGAAGGAATCGTGCGCGACTACGGCATCAACGTGGGCTGACGCATAACGATTGAACAACCGACGAGTCCTGGACTTGAGAACGAACGAGAACCTGTGGTCCGATCTTCTCATTCGTAACATTCGCCTCATGAGTCACAGGAGTCACACATGTCTCGTCGGTTCAGTCGTGTAGCGGGAACGGTCGCCCTGTCCTGCGCAGCCCTGCTGGCTCTGCCTGCAACTGCGGCAGCGGATCCTGCGCCTGCTGATCCCGTGTCTGTGGATTCACTGTCGCAGGCGTTGACAACACTGCAGCAGCAGGGCGCCGAGGCAACCGATCCGGCGCTGGCCGCAGCCACGGCCATCGCCAATTCCCGCACCGACGTGGCCGAGACGACGGACTCGAACCCGCTCGCCGCACTCGACGCCGCCAACGAGATTCTGACGAAGCTCGGCATCACGCCGTTCTTCTACCCGACCGCCTCGATCAACTGCGCTGCAGTGCCGGGCCTCCCGCTCGACATCGCACCGGCCGTCGCAGGCGCGGCGGGTGGACCGTGGCCGAACATCGGGTTGCCGTCCATCCCCCTTCTGCCTCAGCTGCCCGCGCTGAACGCCGTCGAGAAGGGCGAGACGATGTTCGCGTTCGTACCGGCAGGCATCGTCGACGACTCGGGCGACAAGGCCGGTATGCAGGTCGCGTGGTTCAACGTCAACACGCTGAAGGGCGGCTTCGCCGACATGGGCGGCGCGACGAACACCCTCGTCGACTCCATTCTGGCGAACGCGAACCTGGATCCGATCACGACCGAGATCGCTCGCGGTGCGCTGACCAACTTCGTCGCCGGCCTACCCGCAGCGGGCGCTCGCCTCGCTCCCGTCGAAACCGGTTCGGGCACAGTGCTTGCCGCGGTGTTCGGCAACGTCACGCACAACACCCCGACCGGTGAGAAGAGCTGCTTCTTCTTCCCGACCGTCGGACTCGTCAACGTCGCCTGACGCGTCGGAGCCGACCGACCGACCTTAGACCCGCCACCGTCGCCTCGAACGTCTCGTGGGGTAGCCGATACCTCACTCCCAGTTCGGCTTCGGTGGCGGAGTCGTCGGACGGCGGCATCTGCGTGTAGTACTGCATCGCCGCCTCGGACATCGGCGAGCGCGACACCGGTGTCTCGAACGGCACCACCGAACCGAGCAGATCGGTGGCCTTCCCGACCACGCGCAGGGCCGCGTCGGGAACCGAGACGGGCACGACCGTCACACCGGCGACGTCCCGCAGAATGCCGGCGATCGCGTCGACCGGCAGCCGTCGTCCACCGGCCATGAATCGCCGCGGCCCACAACCCGGTTCGAGCACGGCCGCGTGCATCGCCGCAAGGTCTCGTACGTCGACGACCAGCCATGCCGCACTACGCCCCGGCAGCACCCGCATCTTCAACGCCGCTTCGACGCCGTCGGCGGCCTCGCCGAACTGGTCGCCCGCGGGAGGTCCGAGCACCATGCCCGGGTACGTGATGACGACCGGCGCTCCCCCGTCCTGCATTCCGCGCGCGTAGACGTCGACCTGGGCTTTCGAACGCCCGTACGCGTCCGTGCCGCCGACGACGGGAAGTCCGGCATGCAGCAACTCGAGGCCCGGGTGGAACAGCGCGGTGAAACTCGAGACATGCACGATCGGGTCGAGCCCGAGCATGGCAGCTCCGCCGAGAACGTTCTCCGCGCCCGCGACGTTCGTCGTCAGCACCTCGTCGGCCCGGCTCGGATCGGTGGCGACGACGGCCGCTGCGTGGACGACACTGTCGCATCCATCGAGTGCACGGACGACGGACTCGCGGTCGGTGATGTCGCCCAACCAGATGTCGTCGGGATCGAGTCCGATGCACGCGGCACTGGTCTCGAGGCGCGCCGGACTGCGGACCAGATACCGGACCTCGTGTCCGGCGTCGACGATCGCTCGGGCCGTCCACGCGCCGACGAAGCCCGTCGCTCCGGTCACGAGAACACGCATCAGCCCTCCCCCGCCCGTGTGGCCGCGGCGCCCAGAAGTTCGTCGAGCGACGTCGACATGGCGTCGGCCAGTGCCTGCAGATCCGGCGCCTGTTCACGGCACGCGATGATGCCGACGTCCAGGCGGCCGTCGCCGGACATGACGGTGATGTTGAGGCCCGCGCCGTGCATGATCGGCCCGAGCGGGAACAATCCGGTCACTCTTGCTCCCAGGAAGTACAACGGGAGCTGCGGGCCCGGCACGTTCGAGATCACCAAATTGTGGACGACGGGATGCCGCTCCGCGAGGTCGAGCGCGGCGTACGCGCGCATTGCGACGGCAAACGTTGCCGGAGAAGCGAATTGGGCCCAGTCCTGCAACAGCGTCGCACCGATTTCACGGTTGTGGTCCTTGCCGACCTCGTGGCTGCAGGAGATCACGCGCAGGCGTTTCACCGGATCGGCGATATCCGTGGCGAGCGAGGCGAACATCGCCGAGACCTGATTGGTGCCCGGCCTGCCGCTGTTCTCGTGCACCGAGACCGGGACGACGCCGACGAGCGATGCATCGGGCAGACCGCCCCGATCATCGAGGTACATACGTAACGCCCCGGCGCACATTGCCAGTACGACGTCGTTCACCTTGGCTCCGAAGGCGTTCTTCACCGTCTTGACGTCGGCGAGACGCAGACTGGTGAACGCGACGGTTCGGTGCTCGGTCAGCGTGCCGTTGAACGTGGTTCGTGGCGCGACGAACGGCGGCGGCATCGCCTCACCACGCCTCGAACGGCCGATCCAGCCGGTCAGAATGCGGACGGTCGCAGGCAGAATGGCCACCATGTGCAGTGGCCTGCTCGCCATCGAGAAGAGCCCTGCCACTGCGATATCGAATCGATGGGCCGCACCGACGCCCTCGACCGGCTCAGGAGGTGGTGCGTCGCGGTCCGGACTGCACAGCTGCGAGATGATGTTGGCCCCGGACACTCCGTCGACGGTGGAATGGTGCATCTTCAGAAAGATCACCATTCTGCCGTCCGCGGTGCCGTCGAGAGCCCACATCTCCCACAGTGGCCTCGATCGGTCGAGTCGCTGGGCCGTGAGATACGCGCAGGCCTCGGCGATCTCGCGATCTCCTCCTGGTTTCGGCAACGTCATGTGATGGAAGTGCCGGTCGAGATCGAAGTCCTCGTCCTCGATCCATACGGGATGATCGAAGTTGAACGCACTGTCGTACAGCTTCTTTCGTAGCGCGGGGATTGCGGCGATTCGACTCGACAGTTCTCTCTTCAGTGAGTCGGCGTCGTACCGGACGTCGTCGCCCGCCGGTTCGAGCTGCACGATCCCGCAGACGTTGAGGGGCTGCGTCGACGTCTCGAGATACAGGAAGCTTGC
The DNA here is from genome assembly GCF_019835205.1 of Rhodococcus sp. BP-261. Taxonomy (NCBI): domain Bacteria; kingdom Bacillati; phylum Actinomycetota; class Actinomycetes; order Mycobacteriales; family Nocardiaceae; genus Rhodococcus; species Rhodococcus sp. BP-261. The sequence goes on from NZ_JABUCO010000006.1 coordinate 206,424, forward strand.
ATCGAGTCCGCTCAACCGCTCCATCGCACCAATACTAGAACCTGTTCCAATTTCACGTCGGCGATTGCGCTATCCTTGGCCGATGCTCGGACGTCTGCACCCGACCGATGCCCAGACGTACTGGATGTCTTCCGTCATCCCGAACGACCAGTTCCTGCTGTTCTGTTTCGAGTCGTCGGCCGCGGCCGACGGGGTGCTGGGCCAGTTGGTCGATGCAGCTCGGGGCATCGACGAGCTGAACCTACGCATCGAGGAGTCGCGTCTCGGTTACCCGCGTACGGTCCGAACTCCGGCCGGCGTCGATGGCGTCGTGCACCACGGCTGTCCGGGCGGATGGGATGCATGCCTGTCGGCGGTGGCCGCACTGTTCGCACATCAAGTCGACGCCTCCCGAAGACCCTGGCGGATACATCTTTTCGAGTGTGTGTCCGACGCGCCTCGCTGCGCGGGGCCAACTCTCGTCGTCGTGCTGCAGTTCTCGCATGCCCTCGGTGACGGCCGCGTCGCGTCGGCTCTCGCACGACGCCTGCTCGGCGATCGGGAGCAGCGACCGATATCGATTCCGCCGCACCGACGACTCGGGCCTGTGGAGATTCTGACGCGCGCCCGTCGAGCCCGGGAGTTCGAGCAACTACTTCGTGACGACACTGCGGCGGGTCGGGTTCCACCGCAGGCGCCCGGGCGGCCGAGAACGCGTGTCAACACGGCACCGGAGGGTACGACGTCGGTACGCACGGTCGTACGGAACCGCACGGACCTGGCGCGCGGTCCGATCACCGTCACCGTCGGGGCGCTGACGGCCGTGTCGCTTGCGCTGTCGCGCTACCTCGCGCTGCACGGCGACGCGGTCCCTGCCGAACTCGGCGCCGAAGTGACTCTAGCCAAGAGTGGTGAACGGCACGCGCACAACCACTTTCGCAACGCAGGCGTCGACCTGTTTCCCGATGTCGACGACATACGCGTCCGGGCGCGACGCATCGCCGAGTCCCTCGATGCCCGACGCGTCCGCGCGGAACATCCCGCGATGGAAGCGCAGGCACGTGCGACGGAGCTGGTGCCTGCGGTCCTGCTGCGCTGGGGCATCCGACAGTTCGACGCGACCGCCGTGCCCGAGTCGGTCACGGGAAACACCGTCGTGTCGTCCGTTGCGCGTGGACCTGCCGACCTGACACTCGGCGGTGGTCCGGTGCGCTTCACCGCCGGCTTTCCTGCACTGTCCCCCGTCATGGGTCTGACGCACGGCGTGCACGGCATCGGCGACGTCGTGACCTTCGGCGTCACGTCGTCGGAATCCGCGGTACCGGACCCCGACGCCTATGCGTCACTGCTCGACGAGGCCGTCGACGATGTGGCGCGAGCGCTCTGACGGTTGCCAGAGTCTTCTCAGATTCGTGCACGTGCTCGTCTCAGATTCGTCGGCCAGGATCGTGTGCATGACGCAGATGACTGTTCTGGCAGTGGGTGGGACCGGCGAATCGCATCCAGCCGACCATCGCACGGCCGTGACCGGCATTCTGCGCTGCGTCACCGACAACTTGGACAGCCGGTTCACGTCACGGTGGGTCGGTTACCCGGCGTCGTACGGTCCCGTTGCGGTCGGCGGATTGAGCTACGGCCAGAGCACGCAGGCGGGCGTGCGCCGGTTGATCGCCGCGATCGAGGCAACCGACGGACCCGTCGCTCTGATCGGCTATTCGCAAGGGTGCTCGGTGGTGCGTGCGGTGCTGGGCCGGATGGCGTCCGGCGAGATCGAGACGGGTTCGGTGGTCGCGGCCGGGCTGATCTCCGATCCGCAGCAACCGGCAGGCGTCGTCGCCGAGTGCGACGGCAGTGGCGTCGCAGGCGCGGGTCCGGGCCTTCCCGACGGCGTGTCCGTGATGTGGGTCGGCCATCCGAAGGACATGATCTGCAACGCCAGCGCCGACAGCTACATCCGCGACATCGCCGACCTGACCCGTTACATGTCCTTTCGCACACTGAAGACCTGGCTACGCGCGCTGTGGATTCTGCTGCGCAGCAACGGTTTTCAGAACGCAGGCCGCACCCGGGTGTCACCGCGGCAATGGATGCGGGATGTCCGACGCATCCGCACGGCCACCGACGAGCTCAGGGGGTATCTGCCGTGCACACTGACGTGGCACGGCATCACGGTGTCGAACCCGTCCGGCAACCGCCACATCGCCTACGCGACGGAGCCGTTCGACAGCAGCGGCCTGACGGGGTGTCAGATCCTCGCGCAATGGCTGCAGGTACAGGCCACGTTCTGTCAGTACGAGTTAGCTGCTTGACTCGGCCTGGGCCTTCAGCTGAGCGAGACCCTTCTCGAAGTCCTTGCCGACGACCTTGTCCATCGGGAAAACCTTGCCCAGCAGCCGGAAGAACAGGTTGTTCTCACCCGTCATGGCCCAGGTGACCTCCGATCCGTTCGGCCCTGGATCGATGGTGAACGTGGTGACGTTCGTGGCCTTGAACGGTTTGGTGAACACCAGATCGAGCTTCACGATCTGCCCCGGCTTGGAGTCGGTGATCGTCATGCTGCCCGCGCCGGCCTTGCGGTTGCCGACCCACGCGTACGACGAGCCCACTCCCCGCTCGGGCCCGGCGTAGCTGCGTTGCAGATCCGGATCCGCACCCTCCCACGGAGACCAGCTCTTCCAGTTACGGAAGTTGTCGATCAGTTCGTGGATCTTCTCGGGTGACGCGCTGATGGTGGTGGTGCGCTCTACCAGGAAGGTGCTCATGCGCGAATGATAATCAGTCGCGCCGACACAGGCAGAAGATGTGGCCGACCGGATCGCGGAACACTGCGAACCCCGGATGGTTCTCGTTGCCTTCGAGTTTCGTCGCTCCCAGTCCGAGCACGTACTTCTCGCTCGCTTCCATGTCGTCGACGACGAGATCGAGGTGGATCTTGATGCCGTCCGACGGCCAGTCGAGCGGGGTGAAGTCGGGCGCCTTCTGGAATGCGAGCCGTAGCTCGCCCGGACCTTGCAGTACCGCCCAGCCGCCGTCGTTTCTGGCGAGGTCCCATCCGAGCACCTTGGCGTAGAACGTGGCCAGCGCTTCGGTGTCGGGGCAGTCGAGGACGGTGTAGTCGACGTCGATCTTGGGTGCGGTCATGGCCTCTACCCTGACGGCATCGATGGTCCGTGGCAACCGTCTATCGGTTGTGGTGTGCCATCGATGCGGAGGCGGCAACTGACCCCGAACGCATCGATGGTCCGTAGCAGCCGTCCAACGGTTGCCACGGACCATCGATGCCAGGAATGCCGGCAGAAGTTTACTGCCCGAACGCCGGTGCGAACGTGGTGAACCAGGCGTCGTGCAGGTGCTCTTCCCAGAAGTTCCACCAGTGTGTGCCGGTGCCCGTGATGCGAACCTCGGGGTTGTTGCCTGTTGCTCGGAGGGCTGCGACGTAGGCGCGGCTGCTGAGGCCCGACGCCGTTTCGAGCGGAACCATCTGCGCGAACTTGACCGGGTCGAACTGGGCGCTGACCGGGTTGACGGTCGGATCGGTCAGCGGCGAACCGGTGCCTGCCGAGACGAAGACCGAGGTGTTGCGCAGCGCGCCGACGTTACGCAGCGGGTCGTTGTAGCGCCATGCGTCCGACGGCCATGCGCCCCACATGTTGCGAGCGTTGCCGCCCATCTCGCCGACCGAGACCTGGATGCCCTGTGCGTAGCCGGGGCTGCTCGCCGACGGGTAGCCGCTGAACGACGCGACTGCCTTGTAGAAGTCGGGGTGGTGGGCTGCCAGGTTGAGCGCGGACGTACCGCTCATCGACAGGCCCGCGACTGCGTTGTTCACGCCGTCGCTGCCGAACTGCGCAGCCATGACCGGGGGCAGTTCCTGCGTCAGGAAGGTCTCCCACTTGACGACGCCCAGCTTGGGGTCGGGCTGCTGCCAGTCGGTGTAGAACGTTCCGCCACCACCGAACGGGATGACGACGTTGACGTGCTTGTCCGCGAAGAACTGTTCGACGTCGGTCTCGATGAGCCAGCCGTTGTTGTCGTCGGGCGCGCGAAGTCCGTCGAGCAGGTAGATCGTCGGAGCCGGGCCGCCGCCCGCCGCCGTCAGAACCTTGACGGGGATGTCCTTGTTCATCGCGTCGGAGTGCACGTAGACGAGAGTGGAGTCTGCTTGCGCGACGCCCGTACCCACGAACACGGCACCGAACGCAGCAATCAATACGGCCACGAGTCCCAGCAACATGCTGCGGGCACGAGAGAACATCAGCAATCCCTTTTCGTCCGTTCCGACCGACCTTCGGGTGGGAGGGTAACAGGGAAATAACGCGGACGCCTCTCCGTCACCGACGCTGAGCAGGGCTAACGAATCTAGACGATCCACCATGCCGCATACGGCGGGATCCACAGCAGACCGTCGGACTCGACGAGTTCGTGCTGAGACAGCACCTCACGCGGGGCGACTCCGAGTTCACGTAACCGCGCTCCCGGGAACGGCCGATGCTCGCAAGTGACGTTGAACAGCCCGACGAGCGTTCCACTCGGATGCCGACGCGCGATCGCCAGCACACCGTCGTCGACATCGCTCAGCACTTCCACGGGCGCTTCGGCATGCAGCATGGGAAGCCCTGCGCGCACTGCCGCGATGCGGGCGATGCCGTCGAACACTCTCTGTGCGTCGGAACCCTCGTCGACACGACCGGCCCGATCGGTGTCGGTGACGCGCGGCCGGTGAATCCACCGATTGTCGTCCTCGTGTCCCGGCTCGCTCGCCCAGTCCACGTCGCCCGGAGACCCGATCTCGTCGCCACTCCAGACGACGGGGATGCCGCCCCACGCGGCAACGATCGCGTGCGCGAGGAAGATCCGCGCGAACGCCCCGTCGGGATCCTTCCGCGACGGCCCGAGTCCGGTCAACCCAGCCGCAGTACCGCTGATGCGTCGATCACCTGTCGCTGGATTGTGCTGGAACACAACGCCTTCGGCCCAGGATCCCTCGAATTCGCCGGAGTACCAATCGGCCAGGAAATGCCGATGCCCCGCGCCGGTGATGCCGCGGCCCGCCGCGTCGCCGTCGTCGATGGCCCATCCGATGTCGTCGTGGCAGCGCACGTAGGTGACCCAGGTGCCGCTCGGCGGCGTCGGCGGCAGTGATCCGAGCGCGTGACGCGCGAGATCGGCGCTGCCCGAGGCCAACATCGACCAGACATGCACCATCAGACTGTTGTGATACGCGATGTCGGAGACTTTCCCGGTGTGCCGCCCGAGACCCAGGTACGGCAACAGATCTCGCGGCCCGACGATGGCTTCGGCCTTGAACAGCGTGGCGGGCGCGGCGATCCGCGCGGTGGCGCGCAGCGCCTGGGTGATCGCGTGAACCTCGGGCTGGTTCTGACAGTTGGTGCCGAGCCGTTTCCACAGGAATGCGATGGCGTCGAGCCGGAGCACTTCGACGCCGAGGTTCGCCAGATGGATGACGACGTCGGCGAATTCGAGCAGCACCGCCGGGTTGGACCAGTTCAGATCCCACTGCCATTCGTTGAAGGTCGTCCAGACCCATTGCCCGAGTTCGTCGTCGAACGTGAAGTTTCCCGGCGCGAAGTCCGGAAACACCTCCGGCAGCGTGGCCTCGAACGCGTCGGGCGTCGCGCGATCGGGATAGATGTGGAACCAATCACGGTAGGACGCGTCGCCGGCTCGCGCCTTCACCGCCCAGTCGTGTTCACGCGCAACGTGGTTGAGCACCAGATCGACGACGAGGCTGATTCCCTTGCCGCGCAACGTCGTCGCAAGATCACGCAGGTCGTCGTTGGTCCCGAGATCCGGTCGCACCGAGCGGTAGTCCATGACGGCATAGCCGCCGTCGTTGTCTCCGGGACGCGGTTTCAGCAGCGGCATCAGATGCAGATAGGTGACGCCGAGGTCGGTGAGGTGACCCAGCCTGTCCCCCATGCCTTTCAACGTCTCCGCATACCGGTCGACGTAGCAGGCGTAACCGAACATGTCGGGCCGTTGGAACCAGTCGGGCTGCAGCAGTCGGCGATCGTCGAGCCGATGCAGATCGTCGGGACGCTGCACGAAACCCCGGGCCGCGACGGTCACCAGCGCGGCAGCCACGTCGTCGGGATCGGAATACAGGGTCGTCACGGCGTCGTGCAGATCCGGCCACCACCGCTCGAGACGGAGTTCGAACGTTGCGCGTCGATGGTCCGGCAGATCCGCAAGGATCCGGCGTGCCGTCTCGGGGAGAGCCACGTCATGAATCATAGGACTTACGGCGCGGTGACGACCCAGGCATGGCCGTCGGGATCGAGGAAGCGCGCATCCCCGCTGACCGTTCCACCCGCGGCCACGGCTGCATCCAGTAGCCGCTGCGTGTCCGACGACGTCTCCACGCGAATCCCGAACACGACACCCCGTGCGTCCGAACCGCCGTCGTCGACGCCGACGTCCTTCGCCAGCGCTTTCCGCTGCATCAGGCCGAGCCGGTAGCCGCCGGGGGCCGGCGCGAAATCGATGTACTTGTTGCCGTAATCGCGGTCCGTGGTGAGGCCGAGCGCCTCGTAGAACGATTTCGACGCCTTGGGCGAGTCGACAGCCAACAGGACCGCGGTCTCGGTCGGGACAGGCGGGTTCTGGGAGGGTCCGGTGTCCTTCTTCGTCGGCGCTGCAACTTTCCAGATCGATCCGTCGGGTGCGCGAAACACCCCGGAGAACGCCCCGAACAGCATCTTCTTGGCGGGCTTCAGGATCTCCGCGCCACCCGCTGCAGCAGCTGCAAGTACCGTCTCGACCTCGGTGGGTTGCTTCACGATGTACGACATCGTGTAGCCGCGGAAGCCCGTCGGCGGGGTCGTAGCGTCGCCGATCAGGATTGCGGCGGTTCCGTGCAGGTCGAGTCTGCCGTCCTCGGCCTGCGCGCCGAGCGCCGATGTGTAGAACGAGTGCGCAGCCGCAGTGTCCGCTGCGTCGAGCGTGATGTCGTCGAGGATGGCCGCCATGCGGATCAGCATAAAAGGGACACGGCTTCGAGTACTTCTCGATTCCTGATCGATGCCGTCACACTGTTCGGGTGAAGATCACCGATGCGCAGCGCCGAGCACGACTCGTCGCACGTCAGTTCGCCGATTCCGGGTCACCGGAAGACGTGGTTTCCTCGTTGTTCGCTCTGCACGCAACGGACCCCGCGTCGGTGTATCTGTCGGTCCTCGCGCGTGCGCGGTCGCTGACCGTCGAGGACGTCCGCGCCGCGATGTACGACCGGCGCTCGCTCGTCCGCATCATGGCCATGCGTCGCACGCTGTTCGTGGTCGCACACGACGACGTGCCGACCGTGCATGCCGCGGCCAGCGTCGGCGTCGCGAAGACGATGCGGGCACGCTTGATCAAGGAGGTGTCGACGCTCCCCACCGAGCCCGTCCTCGACGACGTCGCGGCATGGCTCGCGCAGACCGAAGAAGAGACGATGACGCATCTGCGATCGGTCGGATCCGCGACCGGTGCCGAATTGTCCAGTGCGGTAACGCTGTTGAAGACTGCCATTCTGCCCACGACCGACAAGGTCTACGACGTCAAGAGGTATGTCACCTCGCAGGTGCTGACGATGATGGCGGCCGAAGGGAAGATGGTGCGCGTCGAGCCTCGGGGCGCCTGGACATCGCGTCGGCACGCATGGGCGCCGATCGACGAGTGGTGGCCCGGCGGCATTCCCGACGTCGACGAGGCGCAGGCCCGCCGCGATCTCGCACATCGGTGGCTCGAGGTCTTCGGTCCCGCGACGATGGACGACGTGCAGTGGTGGACCGGGTGGAACAAGACTCAGACACGTGCTGCGCTCGCTGGACTCGACACGGTGGACGTCGCACTGGAAGCGGGTGACGGAATCATGCTGTCGGACACTGCATTCGACGAGAACGCGTCGGGAATCATGCTGTTACCGGCCTTGGATCCGACGCCCATGGGGTGGAAGCACCGCGACTGGTACCTCGGTGAGTACAAGAAACCGCTGTTCGACACGTTCGGCAACATCGGCCCGACGATCTGGTCCGACGGCCGCATCGTCGGCGGTTGGGCAGTCACGCCTGCGGGTGAGGTGGTGACGGAGTTGTTCGAGGACAACGACTCTCGCGTGATCGACGCCGAGGCAGGGCGTATCACCGATCTGCTCGACGGGGCGGCGGTCGTCCCGAGCTTCCCGACGCCGTTGGAGAAGCGCCTGCGCGGGAAGTAGCCGACTTTTCGCGGCGGGAATTGTCGAGAACTGCCGGGTTCGCGCTCCTATCGTTGTCGGCAGAACGAAAGAAGGTGATCGGACGTGCTCGAACGTTGGAACGACGCACTCGCCTACATCGAGGACAACCTTGCGGGCGAGATCGATCCGGAGAAGCTGGCCCGCATCACGCTGACCTCGGAATACCATGTCCGACGCGTCTTCTCGGCTCTTGCCGGTATGTCTCTGACCCAGTACATCCGTGCTCGCCGAATGACGTTGGCGACAGCGGACATTCTGAGCGGGGACGGAATTCTCGATGTCGCGGTCAGGTACGGGTACTCGTCGAGCGATGCGTTCGGTCGAGCGTTCCGTCAGATGAACGGCATGACGCCGTCGCAGGCTCGTCGTCCGGGCGCCGTCCTTCGTTCGCAGCAAGCACTGTCGTTTCACCTCACCATCGAAGGACGGAGCACCATGCGATACCGCATCGTCGACCTACCCGAATTTCACATCGTCGGCCGCAAGACCCGAATTCCGTTGGTGTACAGCGGACCGAATACCGCCATGACGGAGTTCCACCGAACCCTGCCAGAGGGCACCGGGGCACGGCTGAAAGCGTGTGCCGACGTCGAAGAACTCCCTGAAATCCTGTTCGTCAGCACCGCATTCGAATCCGACCGCGCCGACGGCAGTCTGTTCGACTACTACTTCGCCGTCGCGTCGGCGACGAACCACGACGACTGGGACTCGCTCGCAGTGCCCGCGTCGAAGTGGGTGGTGTTCGAAGCGCACAGCGAAAACGACTTTCAGCTCGCTCTGCAGCAACTGTGGGCCGACGCCTTCGGCGAATGGTTCCCGTCGAACCCGTACGAGGTGGTGCCGGGCCCGGAGATCCTGACGGTCACCCAGTCGAGCGACGACTGGACCTCCGGGACAGGTGAGCTCTGGATTCCGGTGAAACGGAGTTCCTGACGACATTTACCCTCCTGTTGTGCGGTTCAGCAGGGATTTCCCGCACAACGGGAGGGTGGATTCGGGACCGTTAGACGTTGAAGCGGAACTTCGGACGGGAATGACGGCTATCGCCGGTAACGTTGGCCAGCGTCATTTCAGCACGTCAGGCTGCCTCGTCATGCGTTGGTACCGTTGGCTAGGTACGGCACCAAACGGCGTTACTGCGGACGCACTGCGGACGGCAGCCGAGCTACTTCCGTCGCCGCAACGGTCGGTAAGCAGGGTTCCGCGCGCACAATTCCTGTTCGGTCGCCGGCGGTGGCGTCGACTGCCAAACGGGCCCGCTAGTGCTGTCCCGGCGCATCCATTCTTCCAGGTCATCTCGATGCACCAGCCACGTACCACCGGTCCGGGTGTGCTGAGTGCCCCGGAGCTCCCCGGTATGCAACGATTGGTACACCAAATTCTTACCCCGTCGCGTGTACTCGCTCGTCTTGATCACAGTCATCCACGGAGTTTCCACGACCGTCACCGTAGGGGAAGTAGCTTTGCCGTTCACGACGAAGAACCTGCAATGCCTCTCCGTTGCTCACGCCGCCGAATAACTCGGCTGCTTTGCCGACCACATTCGCAACCTCATGTCCGACGGCCACGTCAGGTACCTCGACATCGGCCGCGGGCGCGCAAAAATCCGAATCCCGGTCGACGACCTGAACACGTACATCGAGAATGCGCTCCGTACAGCACCGAGCGCACTCGAATGAACGACGCCGACGAGCTAGTTCGCGCACGCACCGAGGTAGACCAACTCCGGCGGCAATGGACTGAAGTCGCTGCCGAACTCCAAGAGGTCACGACCCTCTTATCGGCCGCCATTCAGCGCACCACCGAGATACTTAAAAGGTCAGAAGACCGAGACGACACGAGGCGCCGCAACGGGGCACTAAGGGAGTCGGCAACTGCTATGCCCGTTCCGACATCGCCATGGTTCACGTCAAAGCAGGCAGCCGTCCGAGCGAATTGCAGCCGCTCGTTCGTCTATGACGCGCTGACCACCGGGGCGCTGAAGGGCCGCAGCGGACAGAGCCACGTGGAACGTGGCTGATCCACATCGATGACCTCGACGACTGGATCCGCGGCAGGAACTCAAAGAGAGGGCAACGGTAGCGACAGAAGTGCCCGCAGACGAAGAATGCGCCCCACCTCGATCCCGAAGTGGGGCGCAATCACAGGTTCCGTGTGTCACTCTTGTCCGCCAGCCTCCGCCAGCGCTTCGATCAGCTTCTCGACTCCGGGCTCGTTGTAATTTGATATTGCGTATCGATAGATAGTCGCGAGCTGCTCGAACGCACCGTACGAATCGCTGTCAATTCCAGGGAGCTTCTCCCAGTGTCCATACTCAACGGCCAACTGTTCCAGCGTGAGTGCGCGGTGGGACCCTTTGCTGTCGCTCATGTGCGGTCCTTCTCGGCTGTCTGAATTTGCGCCGCAGCTTGACGCAAGAGATCTCCGCCAGGCTCGGCGTGATGTGCGATAACAAATTTGTAGAACGCGGCGAGCTTCGTCAGGCTGTCGAAGTCGTCACTGTCCCGTGCCGCTGTTGCACGCCACCCGTCGTACTCGTCGAAGAGTTGATCGATCGTTGGTAGATTCGCCTGTGGTTCCGTCACGCCGATGATGGTAACGCTTAAGCGTGACGTCCGGTTTGCTAGACATCTCTTCATGAAACGGACACCGATCGCCGCCGTCGGTACGGCCGCATTATTGCTCGCAGGATGCTCGTCGACCTCGGGCTCCGGGTCCACCGACGCTGTAGCGTCGACCGAAGCGTCTGCCACAAACACAACGGCGCAGGCAACATGCCCAGCCGAGGCCCCGATCGAGGATCCAGCGTTCGCTGCAGCCGTGGCGACCGTGCCACTGCCCGCAGGCGCCACCCTCATTGGCGGACGAGTAAGCACCGACCGCGACGAACCCGGAATGATCGCGACCGCGATCGACATCTGCGACCCCGACATCACCACGGCCGACGAACTACGCCCGATCGCCACTCAGTACGCGAAGGCCCTGAAGGCGTCGCCGCTGTCCGAGACGATTTTTGCGGTGTTCGTCGAGAGCTATCAGGTGAACGGCAAGGACGTCGAGAACGACGTGAAGCTGAAGGAAGGTGAATTCCAGCTCCATCTATGGAATGACAAGCCTTCGGAGGCTGCCGAGCTCGGATAATGGGAAGTCATCGCTGGCTGATCGACTAGCCTAGACAGGCCCACGTCGCGGATGGTTTCTCTGACAGGTCACCTTCCCGCGTCGGGGCTCTGTTACACGCCCAACAGAGTGCGCACTTCCTCACGTACAGCCTCAAGCGTCGAGGCTTTCACCCTGCCGATGTTGCCGGCGAAGTCCGCCGGCATCGCGCTCCAAACCCGCCTGCTCCGGATTGTCGACTCCTTCGCAAGGCCGCAGCTGCGCCAATCAGTCAGCTTGATGTCACCTGCGCCCGCCGACCTGAAGCGGTGCGGGTTTCCGGTGACCATGACGCAGACAATTGCCTCGTCGTCTCCGAGCCCTACTCGTGATAGCACCAGCGCGGGCCGCTTCTTGAAGGGTTGCGCGGCCGAGTGGTTGAACGGAAACCAAAGCAGGACCAGATCTCCTGGGTTCACCAGGCGTCGTACACAGAGTCTTCTGGGCAATCCCAGTCCTGTGCCCACAGGTCGGAGACGTACCGACGCACGTCCTGTTCGCTTGCATCGCTGTCGTGTCGAACCCAATTGGATACGAACATTGTGCGCGGCTCAGCTGACGGCGACCCCCATGGCGCCAGCGGCAGATCGAAGGGTGTTCCACTGATCGAGGCTCCCGGCGCGAACAGATCGCTCGTGGTCGGCCAGGGGCGGTCAACCAAGTTGCGTTTGACGTACGCAACGCCACCAGTCACCGAAGCAACATCCAGCGGAGCGACCACATCTACAAAGCTCGTCACTTCTCCCCGCCTTTCCTAACGGCCGCGTCTCCGCGATCCCACTGGTCGACTTGCTCGCGCAGAAATCCAATCAACTGTTCCGCCCGATGCCTAGTTAACGAAAATCGAGCCACATTCGTTACCGGCAATGACAGAGGTGCGTCGGAGGTCTCAGAGGGGTCGCCGGTGAAGATCGGAGGAGCTACGTAGCCTGCCGACACGACGATCTCGCCCGGGCCGCCATCGGCGTCTACAGTCCCTTGCAGGGCAAACTGGTTCACGAGAGGCGCAGGACCCTGTTCGAGCTGCCATGCCACCGAGATGGTTCGGGTGCCGTCATCGTTGGGCTGACTCATTGCAACATAATGGCACACCCGGCTAAATCCGGCGGCGCCCCGGACCCTAGCGCCGCAGGTCGGTACGGGACCCACGCCCAGGCCGGTTGGCCTGCCACTCGTCGACAGTTTCGGGCAGCCAGCCGCGGATAGTGCCGCGCAGGTACGTGCCGTCGTCGTAACGGGTCCGACGACGACGTCGGGGGTGGGCAGCACCGGCAACTACGTAGACCCCCGACTGGGCAAGGTCACGTTCGCGAGCTTCTACCGCGAATGGTCGTCCCGCCAGGTGTGGGTTCTCGGCACAGTGCATGCCATGAATCTAGCCGCGGGAAGTGTCACGTTCTCGGATGTCGCGCTCGGCGATCTGCGCCCCTCCCATATCGAGCACTGGGTGAAGGTGATGCGAGATAAGCCGCTCGAACCTTCGACGATCAAGACCCGGTTCAACAATGTCCGCTCGGCGCTGAAGGCGGCGAAGCGCGACAAGGTGCTCGCAGAGGACCCGATCGATCGCATCACGCTCCCCCGGCGTCGTCGCGCAGAAGCCGCCATGCGGATCCCGGAACCGCTGCATGTCGGCTCGCTGGTGCGCTCCACCGACGATGACTTTCGGGCGTTCGTGGCGCTGGCCGCGTTCGCGGGACTACTCTCGGCGAGGCCGCTGCGCTCCAGATCCACGACGTCGACTTCCTACGCCGCGAGATCCACATCCGCCGCCAGATGCAGCGAGCAAACGACGGCGCGGTCGAGATCCGCGCACCGAAGTACGGCAGCGAACGAGACATACCCGCGCCGTCCGGGTTGCTCGAATCGTTGTCGAACACATTCGACTGTGGCGACCGCAGGCCGACCCGAGCAACTGGCTGTTCCCAGGCGAGAACGGGCACCCCTGGCATCAGAATTCAGTCAGCTACCGCTGGCGCAAAACGAAGGCGACAGCCGGTCAGTCCGACTGGCATCTGCACGACCTCCGGCATTTTTTCGCGTCCGGCCTGATCTACGCGGGCTGCGATGTCGTCACCGTTCAGAAGGCTCGGTCACGGCTCGCCGAACGTCACGTTGTCGACCTACGCACACTTGTGGCCGAACGCCAACGACCGCACACGCAAGGCGGCCGAGGAGTTGTCCCTCGAAGCCGCCGTCTCACCCATGCTGACTAAACAGCCGCGGCCACCCTGGCCTGAGTCAGCGACTCCGCATTCTTGACGAAATCTGATTCTTCGCGGTTGTCCAGCTTGACGCGCTCTAGACGCTGACGTAGGCGCTCTCGCTCCTTGTCGCGCTCTGCGATCAACGCGTCTCGCGCACTGACGATTTCCGAAATCTGCTTCTTCAAGCTGTCCATTTCGGCTTGGATACTGAAAAGGATGTTCGCTTGGTACTCGGGGGTCGACGCAGCAGCGATACGCAACTCTTCCGCGAACTCATGCTCGTTGCCCCACCGAGGAACCCTAAACCTGCGAACGTGGTCGCCAGTTGAGTCACTCACTGCGAGCAGCGCCCACGGATCCTTTAGATTCTTGCGTACCGCCTCAATCATGCCCTCAGTACGCTCGGTATCGAAAACTTTTTGGGACTCAGCGTTTGTTAGATGCACGTGCAAGCTGGCTTCCCACCCGTCGTCCTCCTCGAATCTCCAGACCAGCACAGCGCCGGTCTTGAGCTTCACGAGGTAGCTGTGCCCACGCAACCGAACAATGTTTTCAAAAGCGGGTTCGGACATCCAGGCAAATGGACGGGGCTTACGAACGCTGAACATCGCCACTGACCTGCTCCCTTCCCACAATCGCCAGACTGTCAAGCTTGACACGACTGGTGTCATTCCACCATAGCTCGTGTACATCTGGGTCCTTATCTTGGACGGGAGCTGTCACAGATCCATGCTGTGGATTTCCGAGGATCGGACTTGAGAACGCCCAGTACTGGTTTTCCCTCAGCGTACGAACAGAAAAGCAGCGGACTGCGTCCGTCTTGCGAATCGGTCTACCGAACTGGACCTGGATTGCAGTCGCAACATCGAGTGCACCCTCGGCAACCGATAGATCAAGCTCACCCTTCGCAAAGCGAGGGGTAGCAGGGAACCGAGTCTTGGATCCGCACTGGGTGACGTTCACCTCAAGCGAGAAGTGCTCTGGCTTGGCGTAGGTGTCTTCCCACCACTTCTTAGCCAACTATTTGTCACCTTTCGCTGAGTGCTAGTCGAATGTTCACGCTGCGGACGCAGAACTGAAAAAGCCCATCTGAACTGCAGTCCTACACGTTGAAGCGGAACTCCACGACATCCCCGTCGACCATGACGTAGTCCTTGCCCTCCATGCGCACCTTGCCCGCGGCCTTGGCCGACGCCATGGAGCCCGCTTCGATGAGGTCGTCGAAGCTGACGATTTCGGCCTTGATGAAGCCGCGCTCGAAGTCGGTGTGGATGACGCCCGCGGCCTGAGGTGCGGTGTCGCCCTGGTGAATCGTCCACGCGCGCGCCTCTTTCGGGCCTGCGGTGAGGTAGGTCTGCAGGCCGAGGGTGTGGAAGCCGGCGCGAGCCAAGGCGTCGAGACCCGGCTCGGTCTGTCCGACGCTCTCCAGCAATTCGGCAGCCGACTCCGCGTCGAGCTCGAGCAGCTCCGACTCGATCTTCGCGTCCAGGAAAACAGCATCGGCCGGGGCGACGGACTTGGCCAGCTCGGCGACCTTGACGTCGTCGGTGAGCACGCTCTCGTCGGCGTTGAAGACGTACAGGAACGGCTTGGTCGTCAGGAGCTGAAATTCCTTCAGCAGATCGAAATCCAGCTTGTCCTTCGCCGAGAACAGCGTCTTGCCGTCGTTGAGCACGGCCTGAGCTGCGATCGCGGCGTCGAGCGCGGGCTTGCGATCCTTCTTGATCCGCGCTTCCTTCTCGACGCGCGGGATGGCCTTCTCCAGCGTCTGAAGGTCGGCGATCGCGAGCTCGGTTTCGATGACCTCGATGTCGGCGGACGGGTCGACCCGGCCGTCGACGTGCACGACGTCGTCGTCGGCGAACACGCGCACGACCTGGCAGATGGCGTCGGCCTCACGGATGTTCGCGAGGAACTTGTTGCCCAGTCCTGCGCCCTCGGAGGCACCCTTGACGATTCCGGCGATGTCGACGAACGACACGAGCGCAGGAACTTCCTTCTCGGAACCGAACACCTCGGCCAGCTTGCCGAGCCGCGGATCGGGCAGCGGAACGACACCGACGTTGGGCTCGATGGTCGCGAACGGGTAGTTCGCAGCCAGCACGTCGTTCTTGGTCAGCGCGTTGAACAGGGTGGACTTGCCGACGTTGGGCAGTCCGACGATTCCGAGGGTGAGGCTCACGGTCTATGGAGTCTACTTCCCTGGTCCAACCAGCCCGACACCCGTCGTGCGCGCGAATGTACAGCCGGCTGTACATTCGCGCGCACGGGTCGCGAAGCGACCTACCAGTTGTTCGACGCGCTGGCCAACGTCGCGAAGAGCACGATGTAGAAGACGACGAACAGAGCCATGAATCCGACCCAGATCCACAGGGCGATCTGACCGAGCTTCTTCGCCCTGTCCGACGCGTACTGCGCCCCCTGGAAATCGCCCATCGCCCATCGCGGGTAGACGTTCGACGAATGCGTGAAGGCCGAGAATGCGAGCGGCCAGAAGAAGATGACCGCGGCAACCGCCCACCCGGCGTTCGTCGGGGGCGGTGGCGGCGGCGTGTACTGCGGGTACGTCTGGCCGGGGTACGACTGGCTTGTATAGGACTGGTTCGGGTCCGTCATGCAGGCACTGTAATACGGGCAAACGACGTTTTCCGCGCTACATCCCACGCGGTTCGTTTCGGCTGCGAACCATTCGGCGCATCGTCACCACCTTTGAACGCAGCGGCCTCCGCCCCTTCGCGAACTTGTCACCCGCCAGGTCTACAGTGAGCTCGATCACAAGCACGTCTGCGAGGAGCGCTTTTCGATGACAGCAACCGCGTCCGAAAGTCCACACATCGAGCTGTTGAAGACCGACGACGATCTACCGCCGGTCGGCGTCGTCGACAAGACCCCGATGACCGCGGCCAAGCGAGTTCTGTTCGTACTCATCGGTTTACTCGGCGGTGTGGCATGGACGATCGTCGCCATCATCCGCGGTGAGAATCCGAACGCCGTCTGGTTCGTCATCGCCGCGGTGTGCACATACATCATCGCGTTCCGCTTCTACGCCAGGCTCATCGAGAACAAGATCGTGCATCCGCGCGACGACCGTGCCACTCCCGCGGAGATCCTCGAGAACGGCAAGGACTACATGCCGACGGATCGCCGCGTGTTGTTCGGCCACCACTTCGCGGCCATCGCAGGAGCCGGCCCTCTCGTCGGACCCGTCCTCGCAGCTCAGATGGGCTATCTGCCGGGCACGATGTGGATCATCATCGGTGTCGTCTTCGCGGGTGCAGTGCAGGACTTCCTCGTCCTGTGGATTTCGACGCGTCGCCGCGGCCGCAGCCTCGGTCAGATGGCGCGCGACGAGCTCGGCGTCGTCGGCGGTATCGCCGCACTGATCGGCGTCTTCGTCATCATGATCATCATCATCGCGGTGCTGGCGTTGGTCGTCGTCAACGCACTCGCCGAGAGCCCGTGGGGCGTCTTCTCGATCGCCCTCACCATCCCGATCGCCCTGTTCATGGGCGTCTACCTTCGCTTCCTGCGTCCGGGCAAGGTGTCCGAGGTGTCGATCATCGGCGTCGCGCTCCTGCTCTTCGCCATCGTCGCGGGCGGATGGGTTGCCGAAACGGACTGGGGCACCGACTGGTTCACACTGTCCAAGGTCACCGTCGCGTGGTGCCTCATCGCGTACGGCCTCGCCGCGTCGATCCTCCCGGTCTGGCTGCTGCTCGCACCCCGCGACTACCTGTCGACGTTCATGAAGATCGGCACCATCGCCCTTCTCGCGGTCGGCATCCTGATCGCACGTCCCGAGATCCAGATGCCCGCAATGACGTCGTTCGCCACCGAGGGCAACGGACCCGCGTTCTCCGGATCCCTGTTCCCGTTCCTGTTCATCACGATCGCCTGTGGTGCGCTCTCCGGCTTCCACGCTCTGATCTCCTCCGGCACGACGCCGAAGCTGCTGGAGAAGGAAAAGCAGATGCGGATGATCGGCTACGGCGGCATGCTCACCGAGTCGTTCGTGGCGATCATGGCACTCGTCACCGCGTGTGTCCTGGATCAGCACATCTACTTCGCTCTGAACGCTCCCGCGACGCTGACCGGCGGCACCCCGGAAACGGCTGCCGACTACGTCAACGGACTCGGCCTCAGCGGCGGTGACATCAGTGCGGGCGAGCTCAGCCAGGCCGCGGCCGACGTCGGCGAGGAATCGATCATCTCTCGCACCGGTGGCGCCCCGACGCTGGCATTCGGCATGTCCGAAGTGCTGCACCAAGTGTTCGGCGGCGAAAGTCTGAAGTCGTTCTGGTACCACTTCGCGATCATGTTCGAGGCGCTCTTCATTCTCACGACGGTCGACGCCGGTACCCGTGTCGCGCGATTCATGTTGTCCGACAGCATCGGAAACCTGCCCGGTTCGGCGGCCAAGAAGTTCAAGGACCCGTCGTGGCGTCCCGGCGCATGGCTCTGCTCGTTCATCGTCGTCGCGGCATGGGGTGCCATTCTGCTCATGGGCGTCACCGATCCCCTCGGCGGAATCAACACCCTGTTCCCGCTGTTCGGCATCGCGAATCAGTTGCTCGCCGCCATCGCACTGACCGTGGTCCTGACGATCGTCATGAAGCGTCGCTTGTTCAAATGGGCGTGGATTCCCGGTGTTCCGCTGGTGTGGGACCTCATCGTGACGATGACCGCGTCGTACCAGAAGATCTTCTCCGACGTCCCGGCCATCGGCTACTGGGCGCAGCATGCTCAGTTCGTCGACGCGAAGAATCAGGGCCTCACCGAATTCGGCACCGCCAAATCCGCCGAGGCGATCGACGCCGTCATTCGCAACACGTTCATCCAGGGCACGTTGTCGATCATCTTCGCGGTGCTCGTACTGATCGTCGCGGTCGTCGGACTTCTCGTGTGCATCAAGGCGGTTCGCGTCGACGACCTGCCCGACAACGAGGAACCGGCCGTCCCGTCGAAGATCTTCGGGCCCTCCGGATTCATCCCCACCGCGGCGGAGAAGGAGATCCAGAAGGACTGGGACAAGCTGATCGCCGACGGCACCGTCCGCGCTCCCGGCGCCGCACACGCGGGGCATCACTGACATGCGTGGACTCTGGTGGTGGCTCACGTCGGTCATGGGCGACCGTGACTACGAGCGGTTCGTCGCGCACATGCGTCGAACACACCCGGGCGAGCCGATCCAGTCGGAACGCCAGTACTGGCGGGACCGCTACGCGGAAGCCGACGCCAACCCAGGCGCCCGCTGCTGTTGACGCTGATGGCGGATTTCCGCTAGCGGCGACGGTTCCACCGGTGACACAGTGGAACCCATGGAGTTGGACTTCGATCGCTGCTACCGGGCCGTCTCGGCACGGGACACCCGCTTCGACGGGCAGTTCTTCACGGCCGTGCGCACGACGGGCATCTACTGCCGCCCGTCGTGCCCGGCCACCACGCCGAAAGCGAAGAACGTGCAGTTCATGCCGACGGCCGCCGCCGCGCAGCAAGCCGGATTTCGTGCGTGCCGACGCTGCCAGCCCGACGCCACCCCCGGCTCACCGCGCTGGAACGTCCATTCCGATCTGACGTCGCGCGCGATGCGGCTGATCTCCGACGGGGCCGTCGAGCGCGGTGGCGTCGACGCGGTCGCGGACGCTCTCGGCTATTCGACGCGACAGTTGACGCGGGTACTCGGTGCCGAGATCGGCGCAGGGCCACTCGCCCTCGCACGAGCCCATCGCGCGCACACGGCCCGTGCGTTGATCCAGACGACGGCGATGTCGATGACCGATATCGCCTTCGCTGCAGGATTCTCCAGCGTCCGGCAGTTCAACGACACCGTGCGCGAGGTCTTCGCCGCCAATCCGACGGAATTGCGAACCGAAGCGGAGAAGCGAACGACGTTGTCCAGCAACGGGTCCGTCACGCTCCGACTCCCCTACCGCCGCCCGCTCGATCGAACCTGGCTGAACTGGTTCCTGAAAGCACACGTCGTACCGGGTATCGAAGCATGGGACGACGGCGTCTACCGCAGGTCCCTGCGTCTGCCCCACGGGCACGGCATCGTCGGACTGCGTATCGAGGACGGGTACGTCGGCACGACGCTCGGCCTGCAGGACATGCGTGACCTGTCCCCTGCCGTCGCGCGCATTCGGCACCTACTGGATCTCGACGCGGACCCCGAGGCCGTCGATGCTGCCCTCGCCGAGGATCCGCACCTGCGTCCGCATGTGGAGGCTCGGCCGGGCATCCGCGCGCTCGGCTGCGCCGACGGTCCGGAACTGTTGCTGCGCACCATGATCGGGCAGCAGATTTCGTTGCGTGCCGCCGCGACGCACACTGCGCGACTCGTCGACGCACTCGGCACGCCGATCGAGGATCCGGCGGGCGGCACCGTCACGCGCCTCTTTCCTGATGCCGACGTCATCGCCGAACGTGGTCACGAGGTTCTCACCGGTCCGAAGAACCGGGTGCGGGCGATCATCGGGGTGGCCGACGCGGTGGCGTCGGGCAAGATCGTTCTTCATTCCGCGCGAGCAGCCGACGATCTCGAACGAGAACTGCTGGCGCTGAGAGGAATTGGACCGTGGACAGCGCGCTACGTCGTCATGCGCCTCCTGGCCGACCCCGATGTGCTGCTGGACACCGATCTCGTCGTCCGTCAGGGCGCCGACGCGCTCGGTGTCTCACTGAAGGATTCGGAGCGTTGGTCGCCGTGGCGCTCGTACGTGTCGATGCATCTCTGGAACGTCGCACTCGAAAGAAGAGGACTATGACCGCGCTTTCCGCCATCACGGACACTCCGATCGGCCCGTTCACGACCATCGTCGACGACGCGGGCGTGGTACTCGCGTCCGGATGGACCTCGACCGTCGACGATCTCGTGCCACTCATCCACCGATCGTTACGACCGGTGGACATCCGGCCGGCCCCCACGCTCGGCAGTGTCACGAAGGCCGTGGACGAGTATCACCGCGGCGATCTGGCAGCGGTCGACGACGTCCCCGTCGCCCAGACGTCCGGTGAATTTCTCGTGCACGCGTGGAAAATCCTCCGTACCGTGCCCGCAGGCTCGCCGGTCACCTATTCCGAATTCGCGGCGATGTCCGGGCGCCCCACTGCGATCCGGGGAGCAGCGTCGGCGTGCGCGCGCAATGCTGCGGCACTGTTCGTGCCGTGTCACCGGGTGTTGCGCATCGGCGGCGCGCTCGGCGGATTCCGTTGGGGCCTACCTGCGAAGGAATGGTTGCTCGCCCACGAGCGGGGTTGACCCTGGCGCAGATGGGTAGGCGCCTGACCGAAGACATTAGAGTCACACGTGTAGCAACAGTGACTGCAGCCGGGGAAAAGGACTTACCGACGTGACGGAACAGGCAGCGCCCACACCGAGGACCGGGCGCGATCGGGGCGATCTCATCGGCGTCGGCGGAATGTGGCTGGCCAAATGGTCACTCATTCTCGTCTCCGTCGCGGCCGGTGCATGGGTGCTCGGCTGGCTGATCTCGGCGCTGTGGGTCGTCATCCTGCCCGCGCTACTCGCGATCATCGTCGCGACGGTCCTGTGGCCGCCCACCAAGTGGATGCTGCGCGTCGGCTTCCCTGCCGCGCTCGCAGCGACGCTGTCGCTCGTCGTGTTCTTCCTCGTCATCGGCGGCATCATCACGTTGATCGTGCCGTCGGTCGTCGACTCGGCTCCCGAGCTGGTCGACAAGGCGTCGGCAGGTGTGTCCCAGGTACAGGACTGGCTGAAGGGCCCGCCGGTCAACCTGCAGGACGAGCAGATCGACAACGCCGTCTCCGCCATCACCTCACGACTGCAGGAGAGCGGCTCGGCGATTGCATCCGGGGTGTTCACGGGAGTGTCCGCTGCTGGTTCGATCCTCGTGACACTCGCCCTCGTGCTGGTTCTGACGTTCTTCTTCGTCAAGGACGGCGTGAAGTTCATCCCGTGGCTGCACGGATTCGCCGGTGGTCGCGCCGGACGGCACCTCGCCGAAATCCTGGCTCGCATGTGGGCGACGCTCGGCGGATTCATTCGCACGCAGGCCATTGTCAGCCTCATCGACGCCTTCTTCATCGGACTGGGACTCGTCATTCTCGGCGTCCCCTTGGCCCTCGTGTTGGCCACGATCACGTTCCTCGGCGGCTTCATCCCGATCGTCGGTGCGTTCGTCGCAGGCGCCCTCGCGGTTCTGGTCGCTCTCGTAGCCAACGGACCGACGACCGCCCTGATCGTGCTGGTCATCATCATCGCGGTGCAGCAACTCGAAGGCAACGTGCTGCAACCGATCCTGCAGAGCCGCAGCATGAACCTGCACCCGGCGATCGTGCTTCTCGCGGTCACCGGCGGCGGTTCGGTGTTCGGCATCATCGGCGCATTCCTCGCCGTTCCCGCTGCGGCCGTCGCCGCCGTCCTGATCCGCTACGTGTCCGAGCAGATCGACGAACGCTCCGTCGAAGCCGACCGCAGCCAACTCGAGGACGAGGCACCCGACACCGAGGACCTCGTCACCGACGAGGACGGCAACAACAAGGATGCGAAGATCGAGAAATAGTCAGGACGCCGCGAACAACTCGATTCGCGACCCTACTCGCTCGCGGACCACGTGCAGCCTGCTCGGAATGCGTTGCCGCATCTCGTCGACGTGACTGACGATGCCGACGACGCGTCCGCCTGCCCGTAGTTCGTCCAGGACGCCCATCACCGATTCGAGTGTGTCCGCATCGAGCGTGCCGAACCCTTCGTCGATGAACATCGTGTCGAGTACGACGCCGCCCGACTCGGCTGCGACGACGTCGGCCAGGCCGAGGGCGAGTGCGAGCGAGGCGAGGAACGACTCGCCGCCGGACAGCGTCTTCGCGGACCGGACGACGCCGGTGTAGTCGTCACGGATGTCGAGGCCCAATCCTCCACGGCGACCGCGCGATTCCGCTTCGTCGGAGTGGACGAACTCGTAGCGCCCACCCGACATGCGATGCAGCCGGATCGACGCCGACTCGGCGACGTCTTCGAGCCGCGACGCCAGCACATACGACCGCAGCGACATCTTGCGTGCGTTCTGCCCGCGGCCGGCGACGACGTCGGCAAGTGCGGCGAGTTCGTCGTGCTTGGCACGCATGGGAGCTGCACGATCGACGGCGGCCCACAGCTGAGCTGTCAACTCCTCGACCTGTTCGGTCTTGCGTCTGCACTCGGCGTGCACGGCGACCGCGGCGTCGAGTTCCTCGGCTGCGCGGACAACCGCTGCCCGTGCCGGCTGCGTGTCGACGGGTTCGGTGCCGATCACCGCGGCGATGGCCGGCTCGGCCAGCACCTGTTCCGCGTGCGCGCGAATGTCGTTGGCCGACAGCAGCCGCTGCTCGATGTCGGCTGCACGCCTCGCGGGGATCACCGCGTGCGCGGCGTCTTCTGCCGAGGCGAACCCCGACTCGGAGACGAGATCGTCGAGTTTGCGGGTGAGCGTTGCTGCGACGGCTGCGGCATCTGCGGAGGCAACGCGCGCGTCGAGCAACGCGGTCGAGCGACGGATCAGCTGGTCCAACCGATGGGTGCGCTGGTCGATGCTGTCGCCGCCTGCGCCGATCGCGGTCGCGACTCTGGCCCGCATCTGCGCGACGGCCTGCACGATCTGCTCCCGCCTCGCGACGAGTGCCGCGGCCTCCGATCGCTGTTCCGCGACGACGGCTGCGATGCGCTGATCCTCCGATCGGAGTTCGTCGAGGCGTGCACGTCGCGGCGCCAACCCGTCGGCTTCGCGTCGCGCTGCAGTCAATGCGGTTGTGACCGAGTCGAGTTCGGCTGCAAGTCCTGCACTGTCGCGATCGCCCGACGCCTGCACCAGGCCGTCGATCGTGCGGTGGAGAGTCGCGACCTCTGCGGCGCACGAGTCGACGGTGGCCGCCGTCGCGCGCTCGTTCTTCGCTGCGGCGTCCTCGTCGGCTTCGGTGACGGTGGTCTCGGCGATCTCCGCTGGATTCGGATGCGCCGTCGAGCCGCACACACCGCACGCCTCACCGTCGATCAGCGATGCAGCCAGTTCTGCGGCCATGCCCGTCAGGCGGCGCTCCCGCAGGTCCAGCCACAGTTCGCGAGCGTCGTTGTGCGTCGTGCGTGCGGCATCGAGCGCCTTCTCCGACTTCGCCAACGCAGCGCGTTTCTTCTTCAGTTCGATCGCCGCGCGTACTGCCTCTGCGACGCGCGCCGACGTGCTCTCGAGCGTCGCGATCTCGGCCGATGCGTGCACGGCCGAGTCCACGGCGCGCTCGGCCGTCTCGATGGCCTCGGGCAGCGCGTCGCGTGTGCGCTGGAGCTCGCCGATTCGCCGTTCGACGGCGTCGTGCTGCTGTGCCAACTGGTCGGCGATGCGTTCGTCGGCGTCCGCGCGCCGTTCGACGGACCGCAGCTCGTCGAGGACCCCGACCTGGGTTGTCCACTCACGCGCGGCACGTGCGACGACAGTGCGCATGGCGGCGAGGTCCGAAGCATTCGAATCATGCTCCGCCAGAACGATTTCCGAGCCTGGCACAGCCGATAGCGAACGCCCCGCCTCGACGACCGAGCGCATCGCCTCGGCATGCGCGGCTGTGGCCGTCGCACACTCTTTCGCCAGTGCTGCAACCGGACCGGCGGCCGCGGACAGCTCGACCTCGCGGCGCATCGATTCACGTTCGGCGGCCGTTGCCTGAAATTCCGACAACTGCTGCTGTGCGACGTCGCGTCGCCGCTGCGCTGTTGCCGTGGATTCGAGGCGGCCCAGAGCTGCGACGGCAGCGTCGGACGTCGCGCGGGCGGACGCGAGAGCTGTCGTAGCCGTTCGAAATGCGTCTCTGCTGTTCTCGAGAATCTCGGTAGCCCAGTCGACCGGCTGCCGATCGAGTTGCTCGGGCTCCCCCGCGGCCGTCGAGATCTTGCCGACCAACTTGTCGATCGCGATGGACGACGATTCGAGCTCGGCCGCGCTCAGCCGACGCCGCTCCGCGAACCACTGCTCGACGTCGCCGAATCGAGCGGTGTCGAACAATCGCTCGAGCAGATTGCCGCGCTCGTCGCTGTCGGCACGCAGAAAACGGGCGAACTCTCCCTGCGGCAGCAACACGACCTGAAAGAACTGGTCTGCGCTCATTCCCAGCGCCGCGCCGACTGCCTCGCCGATCTCGTCGAGACGCGTCAGGTTCTGACCACTTCCGTCGAGCCAGGTCAGCGACGCCTTCGCGTTCTGCTTGGTAGTGCCGGTTCCGCGCTTCTTCGCCCGGAAGTACTCGGGACTGCGGACGATCTTGACGCGTCGGCCACCGAGTGTGGCTTCGAGCGTCACCGACGGCGCGGTGCCGTCCGCCGCGTGGTCCGACAGCAGTCTCTTGCCGTCACGGCGCGCGCCGGGAACCGTGCCGTAGAGCGCGAACGCGACCGCGTCGAGAATGGTTGTCTTTCCGGCGCCGGTCCGACCGTGCAGGAGGAACAATCCGTCCGCGCCGAGCGCGTCGAAGTCGACGCACTCGGTCTTGCCGAACGGACCGAAGGCAGTGACCTCTAGCCGGTGGAGCCTCACGCGGAACGCCCGAACACCGCATCGTGGTCGACGCTGGATTTCTCGTCCTTGGCTACGTCGTCACGCTGCACGGACGCCAAAGCACGCTCCAGCAAAGCGATTTCGCGCGAGGTCGGCGCGCTGCGCATATCGGCGACGAACGACGTCGCGATGTCGATGTCGGTGCGCCCACGAACTCGGTCACGGTAGGTGAACTCCGACGTGTTCGCCGGGCGAACCCATTCGAGATGGACTGCGTGCGGAAAACGGGTACGCAGCGACCGCATGGCATCGACCGGACGCACCGGATCGGTGAGAACCGCAGACACGTAATGCTTTTCGGCATCTGCGAACTCGTCGCTGCTCAGCAGCTCTTCGACGGTGCCCTGAAGTTGACTGAGGCCACGCACGATCGGAAGGTCGACCCGCTCGACGGTACCGAGACCGGCGGCGTCGAGTTCGAGAATCCAGACCGCCTTGCGGTGACTGCGTTCGCCGAACGAATACGGAAGCGGAGAACCCGAGTAGCGCACGCGCTCGCTCAGCGTCTGCGGAGAATGCAGGTGGCCCAACGCCACATAGTCGACGCCGTCGAACGCCGATGCAGGAGCGGTCTCGACGCCACCCGACGAGATGGTGCGCTCGGATCCGGTCGCTTCACCACCGACGATGAAAGCATGTGCGAGAACGACGGATCGGACAGCGGACCCGTCGGCGCGACGCCGGTCCAGATCGGTGCGAACACGGATCATCGCGGCGTCCAGTACCTCCGCGTGCGTGCGCGCCGCGGGAACGTCGAGTTCGAGGCGAGTGGTTTCCGGTTCGAGGTAAGGAATCCCGTAGAACGCGACGGGTCCGAAGTCGTCGTCGAGCACCACCGGCCGGTCGACGTCACCGACGCGCGTCATCAAGTGCAGGCCGCCCGCGGCGGCGAAAGCTGCACCCGCACCGAGGCGTGCGGGCGAATCGTGATTGCCCGACGTGGCCACGATGACCGCGCCTGCCGCTCGAATGGCCTCGAGACCCCTGTTGCACACCAGAACCGCGTCGGCGCTCGGCACCGCGCGGTCGTAGATGTCACCCGGAACGACGACGACGTCGATGCCCTGCGCGGCAACCAGTTCCGCGATCGCGTTCAGCGCCGCAGCCTGGTCGGCGAGCAGATCGACGCCGTGGAACGTGCGTCCGATGTGCCAATCCGAGGTGTGCAGGATCTTCATGGGAACGACGGTATCGGCTGCCACCGACAAACTTCGGGCGGCGCTCCGAGCCGAACCTGTCGGTGCCCCGGTGCATCATCGTCGCCATGAACGTACTCACCGCACTGGGAATGGCTTTCGCCTTCGCACTCGGCGGCGCGCTCGGCTGGTTGATGCATGCGCAGCGCGTCGGTGATCGTGCCGTCCGTGCCGAGGCTCAGCTGGCCGCGCTGCGCGACAACGAGGCGCTGCTGCGTCGCTCGCTCGCGGCCGTCAACGAGGATTCGGCACGCAGGCATTCCGGTGTCATCGGCCAGCAGGTGTCCAGCCTCGTGGAGCCGCTGCACGACGCGGTCGACGCTCTCACCGAGCACGTTCGTCAGGTCGAGCACAACCGCATTCGCGCCTATGCCGGGTTGACCGAACAGGTGTCGGGAATGCACCGCGCATCGGTAGATCTGTCGACGCAGACGTCTCAGTTGGTCACCGCGCTGCGTGCACCGCAGATCCGCGGCCGGTGGGGCGAGATGCAGCTCGAGCGGGTCGTCGAACTCGCCGGAATGGTCAAGCACTGCGATTTCGACACGCAGGTCAGCCGCGAGGGCATTCGACCCGACATGATCGTGCACCTGGCCGGCGGCAGGCAGATCGTCGTCGACGCCAAGGTCCCGTTCGCCGCCTATCTGGACGCGGCGCAGGAACAAGATCCCGACGCGCGCGCCAGGCAGCTGACACGCCACGCTCGGCACCTGCGCACCCACGTCGATCAGTTGTCGGCGAAGGAATACTGGCGCTCCTTCGAACCGACTCCCGAGTTCGTCGTGCTGTTCGTCCCGGGAGACCCGTTCCTCGATGCTGCGCTTACCTCGGACTCGTCGCTCCTGGAATATGCGTTCACGAGAAACGTGATTCTTGCCACCCCCACCACATTGGTGGCGTTGCTCCGCACGGTTGCGTACTCGTGGAAGCAGGAGTCGCTCGCGGAGGACGCGGCACGCATCCAGCAACTCGGTCGCGAGCTCTACTCCCGGCTCGGCACCGTGGCGTCGCATCTGGACAAGCTGGGAGGGCATTTGGGCAAGGCGGTGGAGTCCTTCAACTCGACGGTGTCGTCCGTCGACTCGCGTGTCGGAGTGACTGCCCGCAAACTTCACGAACTCGAGCTCTTCGACGGTGATGTCGTCGACGTTCGACGCGTCGACGCACGCCCCAGACTGTCCGATTCGTCGTACCCGAGCCGATCGTTCGGGCACGTCGACGACGCGGTGGGCTGAACAGCCGCTAACCTCGAGGGGTGTCTACCTCCCAACGTGCCCGCTCCGGGGTACCGCTGGATCAGCGTTCAGCCTTCGCGACCGTGCCCGGCGTGCCTGCGTGGGGGGCAGTGGCCATCGCCGGCGGCGCAACTTTCCTCGGCTTCGTCCTCGACGCGGCCCGCGGAACAGAGCTGACCTCTGCGTTCTCCAGCCTGTACATCATCGGTGTCGTCGTCGCGGCGCTACTCGTCCGCTATCGAGGCCTGTTCACCGCGATGGTGCAGGCGCCGCTGATTCTGTTCGTCGCGGTGCCGCTGTCGTACCAGTACTTCACCGAGAATCCCGGGACCAGCCTGAAGGACATCCTTCTCAACGTCGCCATTCCTCTCGTCAACCGATTCCCGGTCATGCTGCTGGGTACGGTGCTGGCGCTCGGCATCGGCGCACTCAGGGTGTTCCTCAAACGACAGAACTCGCACGCGCCCGCAGGTGCGGCCAAGCGCACGATGCGCGACCGCGCCCAGGAAACTCGCGACCGTGCGCGTGAGAACCGGGCCCGCATGGCTCAGGCCAAGCAGCGTCGCTCCGACGCGCCGACGGCGTCCGCGGCTGTTACCGAGACGCGCTCGCGACGCGCCAATCGCAACGCCCCTGGCCGGAACGCGTCACGCGAACCGCAGCGCGACCACGTCGCGCCGAGAATCGACCGTCCTGCCGCGGATCCGTACCGGCCCGAGCGGGGCTACGCGTCGGATTCAGTTCGTCGGGCTGCACCACGGCCGCAGCAGCCTCGGGTCCCCCGGCCTCCGGAGGTCGACCCGTACTCGGCGCCGAGAACTGCCGCGCCCGTCAGCGCGCACATCCCGCCGCATCCTGTGCCGCAGGTGCGTTACCGGGACCGCGGAGACGCGTAGGACACGTAGGCCCGAAACATCGATGGCCCGCGGCAACCTGTAGACGGTTGCCTCGGGCCATCGATGCGTAGAAGGAGGAAGCGCGTCAGGCCCTCGCCGCTCGCAGTTCGCGCGGAAGCGAGAAGACCAGCGTCTCGTTGGCGGTCGTGACCGGCTGGACGTCGGCGAAGCCGTGTTCGGCGAGCAGATCGATGACGCCCTGGACCAGGATCTCCGGCACCGACGCGCCCGAGGTGATGCCGACGGTCTTGATGCCGTCGAGCCAGGCGGGATCGACTTCCTTGGCGTAGTCGACCAGGTAGCTGGCCTTGGCACCTGCGGTGAGTGCGACCTCGACGAGGCGGACCGAGTTGGACGAGTTCTTCGACCCCACGACGATGACCAGATCGCATTCCGGCGCCATGGCCTTGACCGCGACCTGACGGTTCTGCGTCGCGTAGCAGATGTCGTCGCTGGGCGGATCCTGCAAAGTCGGGAACTTCTCACGCAGCCGCGCGACCGTCGTCATGGTCTCGTCGACACTGAGTGTGGTCTGCGAGAGCCAGATGACCTTGTTCTCGTCACGGACGGTGACGCCCTCGACCGCGTCGGGACCGTCGACGAGTTGAACGTGATCGGGAGCCTCACCTGCGGTGCCCTCGACCTCTTCGTGGCCTTCGTGTCCGATGAGCAGAATGTCGTAGTCGTCACGGGCGAACCGCTTGGCTTCCTGGTGCACCTTGGTGACCAGCGGGCAGGTGGCGTCGATCGTGCGCAGGTTGCGCTCCGCGGCCGACGCGTGCACCGCAGGCGAGACGCCGTGCGCGGAGAACACGAGCAGCGCCCCCTCGGGGACCTGATCGGTTTCGTCGACGAAGATCGCGCCGCGGTCGGCGAGCGTCTCCACGACGTGGCGGTTGTGCACGATCTCCTTGCGGACGTAGACCGGAGCGCCATGCTTTTCCAGTGCTTTCTCCACCGTTTCGACGGCGCGGTCCACTCCTGCGCAGTAGCCACGCGGCTCGGCGAGGAGGACACGCTTTGCACCTGAGTAGGCCGCAGCACCGTCGCCCGCAGGTCGTGCGATACCGAGATTCAAGGGAACAGCCGAAGACATACCAACAGGATACGTGTGGAACGGCGGGCACTTCGCTCCCCGAGCATGTCGGCTACCAAATTCATCCGTCTTCAGGCAGTCTGGTGTCCATGACTCGTGTCCCGTTTGCCGCACGCGTGGCCGCAGGTGTGGCCGTGACCGTCGTCGAAGAGGCGCGCAAGCTCCCCAGCACGGCCGTGACACTGCCGATGACCGTCATCAGCGAGATGCTGGCGACGACGATGCGCTTCCAGCAGCAGGTCACAGCCCTGGCGATCAAGGGTGACCAGGCGATTGCAGGCCTTCCGCTCCTCGGCACGCCGGACGAGGAACAGCCGTCGTGGGCGGTGTTCGACGAGGACGACACGAACGGTGAGGTCGACATCCCCGACCACGAACCGCCCGCAGCGACGGGCCGCTTCGCGCTGTATTCGACGCCTCCCGCCGAAGCCACCGAGGAGCCCGAACCCGCGGTGACGGCCGAGAAGCCCGACATCGTCGAACTCGTCGACTACGACACCCTTGCGCTCGCGCAGCTCCGTGCCCGCCTGCGCACGTTGTCGCTCGACGACCTGGAGACACTTCTGACGTACGAGAACTCCACCAAGTCTCGCGCTCCGTTCCTCACGATGCTCGAGAACCGAATCACCACAGCGAAAGCCAAGTGACAGCGAGTACAGCCGAACAGCCATGGCCGGTACGCACGGTCGCGATGAAGGTCGCGGGCTGGATCGATCGTCTCGGCAGTATCTGGGTCGAGGGCCAGCTGACGCAGATCAACGCGCGTCCGGGCACGCGCACCGCCTTTCTCGTCCTGCGTGATCCTTCCGCGGACATGTCGCTGTCGGTCACGTGTTCGCCGCAGTTGCTCGAACGCTCCCCCGTTCCACTGACGGAGGGCGCACGCGTCATCCTCTACGGCAAGCTGTCGTTCTACACCGGCCGCGGAACGATCTCGTTGCGCGCCACCGACATTCGAGCAGTAGGCGTCGGCGAGCTCTTGGCACGCATCGAGAAGTTGCGTGCGCTGCTCGCCGCCGAGGGCCTGTTCGATCCCCGACTCAAGCGACCGCTGCCGTTCCTGCCGAAGCGGATCGGATTGATCACCGCACGCGCGTCGGCTGCCGAACGCGACGTTCTCACCGTCGCGCAAAGACGATGGCCTGCAGTGCACTTCGAGGTTCGACATACTCCCGTCCAAGGCCCGACGGCGGTTCCCGCGATTCTCGACGCATTGAAAGACCTCGAGGGCAGCGTCGACGTCATCATCATGGCGCGCGGCGGCGGAAGCGTCGAAGATCTGCTGCCGTTCTCCGACGAGGCTCTGTGTCGCGCGATCTCACGGGCGACGACGCCCATCGTCTCCGCGATCGGGCACGAACCCGACAGCCCGCTGTCGGATCACGTCGCCGATCTGCGTGCTGCGACGCCGACGGATGCGGCCAAACTCGTCGTGCCCGACGCCGTCGCCGAGCAGAATCTCGTCGCCGAACTGCGCGCGAGAACCGCGGCAGCACTGCGCAACTGGGTCGCCCGCGAAGCGCGCGGCATCGAGATGATCCGGCACCGGCCTGCGCTCGCGGACCCCATCGCCGGCATCGATCGACGCGGCGAGGAAATTCAGCGACTCGTCGACGCGGCCCGACGAGACGTGCTGCGCGAACTGGCGAAGCAGGACACCCTCGTCGAACATCTGCGTGCTCGTCTGCAGACGCTGGGGCCGGCAGCCACGCTCGCTCGTGGCTATGCCGTCGTGCAGCGTATGGTCGCCGGCGAGGATCCCGAGGTGCTGCGTTCGGTGGACGACGCCCCACCCGGAACACAGATTCGTGTACGTGTGGCCGACGGTGCTGTCACCGCCGCGGTCATGGGCAAAGTTCGATAGGAGAGATCATGAGCGAAACACCCGTCGCGGAGATGGGCTACGAGGCTGCGCGCGACGAACTGGTCGATGTGGTCAAGGTGCTCGAGCAGGGCGGTCTCGACCTGGACGCGTCGCTGGCTCTGTGGGAACGCGGCGAGCAGCTCGCGACGCGCTGCGAGGAGCACCTGGCCGGGGCGCGCACCCGCGTCGAGAACGCGCTGGCCCACATCGAGGAGAACGACGCCGACAGCTAGGGTGTCAGCGGCGTGGCGCTCGTCGTCGCGGTCGCGAGCTCGGTGAACTCCTCGTTCGACCCGCTGCCGGTCACGAGCAGGCGCACGTCACCGAGGTCGGTGACCCAGACGGGCTCCTTGTCGCTCTGCTCGTAGACGATCCATTCCTTGCCGTCGATCGATTGCGTGCCCGACGCATAGCGCGGCTCGCCCACGGCGAACGGCACCAGCACGTCCTCGGTCGCGTTGGATTGGGTGAGCCTGATGTAGCGTCCGGCGCCGGAGATGAAGCCGACGTTGCTCACGTCGCCGCCCTGGTCGCCGGAGATCGACTGTCGGCTGCCCGAGTTGGGCGTCCAGTCCTCGGGAACCTTCGGGTTGCGGATCGGGAACGAAAGCTCGGAGGCGTCGTACTGCAAGGCGGCGTCGACGTCGAAGTTCGGGATCGGCCCCTGCTTGGGACCGCCCGGGCTGAGCGTGCATTGGCTGGCGATACCGGCGATCAACAGACACGCGATCACGAGCGGGATGAGAGACCACACCATGTCGCGGTTGTTGTTCAGAATCCGGGGTTTGCTGTTCGCCACGCAGTCCAGTATCCCCGCTGCTTGTCAGTGCTCGGTCGGCGCATGCCCTACGTCGCATGACGCGGCTCACGAATGAGATAATCGCGCCTGGGTACGACCCCCATCTACCAGGAGGCTACAAACCGATGACGGCCAGCACCGAGTCCACTCGCGCCATGGCGCCAGACCGCAACCTCGCCCTCGAACTCGTACGTGTGACCGAGGCCGGTGCGCTCGCGTCGGGCCGGTGGGTCGGTCGTGGCGACAAGGAGGGCGGAGACGGAGCAGCCGTCGACGCCATGCGCCAGCTGGTCAGCTCGGTCTCGATGCGCGGCGTCGTCGTCATCGGTGAGGGCGAGAAGGACGAAGCCCCGATGCTCTACAACGGCGAGCAGGTCGGCAACGGTAACGGCCCCGAGGTCGACTTCGCGGTCGACCCCGTCGACGGAACCACGCTGATGGCCAAGGGCATGCCCAACGCCATCTCGGTCCTCGCCGTCGCCGAGCGCGGTGCGATGTTCGACCCGTCGGCCGTGTTCTACATGGAGAAGATCGCCGTCGGCCCCGACTACGCCGATGTCATCGATATCACTGCACCGGTCAAGGAGAACATCGCCCGGATCGCGAAGATCAAGAAGGGCTCCGCTTCCGACGTCACGGTGTGCATCCTGGATCGCCCCCGCCACGCGGATCTCATCCAGCAGGTGCGCGACGCCGGATCCCGCATCCGCCTCATCTCCGACGGTGACGTCGCGGGCGCGATCGCCGCAGCACGTCCCGATTCGGGCACCGACATGCTCATCGGCATCGGTGGTACCCCCGAGGGAATCATCGCCGCCGCCGCGATGCGCTGCATGGACGGTGTGTTGCAGGGCCGCCTCGCCCCGACCGACGACGCCGAGCGCCAGAAGGCCATCGACGCAGGTCACGACCTCGACCGTGTCCTGACGACGCGCGACCTCGTCTCCGGCGAGAACGTCTTCTTCACCGCCACCGGCGTCACCGACGGCGACCTGCTCCGCGGCGTCCGATACGCGGGCGGCGGCGCGCACACGCAGTCCATCGTCATGCGATCCAAGTCCGGCACCGTGCGCATGATCGACGCCTACCACCGTCTCGAGAAGCTCCGCGGCTACAGCTCGGTCGACTTCGACGGCGACGAGAACGCGCACGCACCGTCGTTCTAGGCTGCATCCCAATCCGTGTAACCCGACTGGCAAAGTAAGGCTCATGACGCAGACAGACGATTCGCAGTACCGCATCGAGCACGACACCATGGGAGAGGTACGCGTCCCGATCGACGCGCTGTGGCGTGCTCAGACGCAGCGTGCGGTGGAGAACTTCCCGATCTCCGGCCGTCCGCTCGAGCGCACCCAGATCCGTGCGATGGGCCTGCTGAAGGCAGCCTGCGCTCAGGTCAACAAGGACCTCGGATTGCTCGACGCCGACAAGGCCGACGCCATCGTCGCCGCTGCCACCGAGATCGCCGACGGCAAGCACGACGACCAGTTCCCGATCGACGTCTTCCAGACCGGCTCGGGCACCAGCTCCAACATGAACGCCAACGAGGTGATCGCGTCGATCGCCAAGGCGAACGGCGTCGACGTTCACCCGAACGACCACGTCAACATGTCGCAGAGCTCCAACGACACCTTCCCGACGGCTACTCACGTCGCCGCCACGGAAGCTGCCGTCACGTCTCTGGTTCCGGCGCTGAAGCACCTGCACGAAGCTCTGGCCGCGAAGGCCACGGAGTGGAAGACCGTCGTGAAGTCCGGTCGCACCCACCTCATGGATGCCGTGCCCGTCACGCTCGGCCAGGAGTTCGGCGGCTACGCCCGTCAGATCGAAGCCGGCATCGAGCGCGTCGAAGCCACCCTCCCGCGTCTGGGCGAACTGCCCATCGGTGGCACCGCCGTCGGCACCGGCCTCAACGCACCCGACGGATTCGGCGCCAAAGTCGTTGCGGAACTGGTCAAGTCGACCGGTATCGACGCACTGACCGCAGCAAAGGACTCCTTCGAAGCACAGGCTGCTCGTGACGGACTCGTCGAGATCTCCGGCGCACTGCGCACCATCGCCGTGTCGCTCACCAAGATCGCCAACGACATTCGCTGGATGGGATCGGGACCGCTCACCGGCCTCGGCGAGATCCAGCTCCCCGACCTGCAGCCCGGTAGCTCGATCATGCCCGGCAAGGTCAATCCTGTTCTGCCCGAGGCTGTTACGCAGGTCGCGGCTCAGGTCGTCGGCAACGATGCCGCCACCGCGTTCGGTGGTGCATCGGGTGCGTTCGAGCTCAACGTCTACATCCCGATGATGGCGCGCAACGTCCTCGAGTCGCTCAAGCTGCTCGCGAACGTGTCGGTTCTGTTCGCCGACAAGTGCATCGTCGGCCTGCAGGCCAACACCGAGCACCTCAAGACGCTCGCCGAGTCGTCGCCGTCCATCGTGACGCCGCTGAACTCCGCGATCGGCTACGAGGAAGCTGCCGCCGTCGCGAAGCAGGCTCTGAAGGAGAAGAAGACGATCCGTCAGACCGTCATCGATCGCGGACTCATCGGCGACAAGCTGAGCGAGGAAGAGCTCGACAAGCGTCTCGACGTCCTGGCCATGGCGAAGGTCAAGGACCAGTAGTCACCCGCCCCCTTTCCGCATCGATGGACCGCGGCATCCGCTAGACGGATGCGGTGGTCCATCGATGTTTTCGGGGACTGTCGGCCCGACAACATCGATGGCCCGTGGCAACCGTCTACAGGTTGCCACGGGCCATCGATGCGTAACAGGGCCGGCGTCAGGCCAGATGCGCCAACTCGTCGCGCGCCTTCTTGCCCTCGTCGCCGAGGTCGTCGCGGCCGAAGACGTTCCAGGTCGCGAGCAGTGGCTTGAACACCTTCTCGCGCTGTTGGTCGTCGTCGTAGATTCCCGCTTCTTTCAGCGCTTCGGTGCTGTTCGCCTTGCTCGGCAGGTCGACGACCGGAATGGCGTAGCCGTTGATGCGGTCCGCGACGGCGCGCATCGTCTGGTCCGGTACGACGCCGAATCCTTCGGTGACGATGTTCGCGTAGAAGCGCGACTGCAGGACGTCGTCGGCTGCGATCTTCGTCAGGATCGTCGCGAGCACCTTGTCGCCGCCCAGTGCGACGGTGTTGGTGTTGCGCAGTGCCGCGGCGGACTCGTCGATCGCGAAGTGCGCGACGATGTCGAGCACGTGCAGGCTCGGCGCGGAGTAACCCCGCGTCATCTCCTCCATACGCACGCGCTCGAGCGCGACGGGATCGACCGCACGCGTCAGAACCAGGTAGTCGCGAAGCACGATCGCCTGACGGTTCTCCTCCGACGTCCAGCGACCCGTCCACTTCCACCAGGCACCGAGCCCGGTGAGTGCCCGAGCCAGCTCGCGGTGGTAGGCGGGCAGGTTGTCGGCCACGAGCACCCCGACGGTGGCCGAGAGGATCTCGACGTCGCTCAGGTGGGACTGCTCGGGCGACCAGTCCTCACCACCGAGGAACGCGAAGTTCTTGCCCTCGTCCCACGGCGCGAAATCGTGGGGGTGCCAGTCCTCGGCTTCGTCGAGGTGGCGACGCAGGTTCTCTTCCACGGCGGGCTCCAACCGGAGCAACAGGTCGCCGTCCGTCATGTTCGTAGGCATCCGACAACCGTAGCGCCTCGTGGTGGACGACAGATGTCGTGCCCTGGACGTCTGTGAATTGTCCCAACGTCGCTGATAGCGCAGGTCTACGCTCGATTCGTCCGTGAAACGAGGGGGAGGGATTCGCCATGACCGAGACGACGCAGGCCACCGAAGTGGTCGAGACCATGCTGCACGCGCTGCGGGACCGGAAGGTCGACACGGCCGTCGATCTGTTCGACGACGGGATCGTCTGGCACAACGTCGGGCTTCCCAAGGTGCGGGGACGCGACCGCGTCGGCAAGTACATGACGGCGCTCGCGAAACCAGAATGGGGTTTCGACGTCACGATCCACAACATCGCCGCGAACGGGAACATCGTGTTGACCGAACGTACCGACGCGATCGTCTACCGGCGCCTGCGCGTCGATTTCTGGGTGTGTGGCACGTTCGAACTGCGCGACGGCAAGATCGCCGTGTGGCGCGATTACGGCGACGTCGCCGACATCTCGAAAGGATTCGCGAAGGGCGCTTTCCGTGCCCTCGTGAGTGGGAATGCATAGCGTCCTCCGGTCGTTCCGCAGGCTCCACTCCTGCCCCGCTATACATTCCCACTCACGGGCGCCGCTAGGCGCCTGCGGGACCGAACTCTTCCAGCATCTCCGTCACCAGCGCGGCGATCGGCGAACGCTCACTGCGCGTGAGGGTGATGTGCGCGAAAAGCGGGTGTCCCTTGAGCTTTTCGATGACCGCGGCGACGCCGTCGTGACGCCCGACGCGCAGGTTGTCGCGCTGCGCGACGTCGTGCGTGAGGACGACGCGTGAGCCGCTGCCCAGTCGCGACAGCACCGTCAACAGGACGTTGCGTTCGAGTGACTGCGCTTCGTCGACGATCACGAACGAATCGTGCAGCGACCGTCCTCGAATGTGGGTCAGCGGCAACACTTCCAGCATTCCGCGGGCGATGACTTCTTCCATCACCTCGGGGCTCGCGAGCCCGTCGAGGGTGTCGAAGACCGCCTGGGCCCACGGACCCATCTTCTCGCTCTCGCTACCGGGGAGGTACCCCAACTCCTGACCGCCCACGGCGTAGAGAGGCCGGAACACAACGACTTTCCGATGTGTGCGACGCTCCAGGACCGCTTCGAGTCCGGCCGTCAGCGCCAGCGCCGACTTTCCGGTACCGGCCTTGCCGCCGAGCGAGACGATACCGACGCTCTCGTCGAGCAGAAGATCGAGCGCCACACGCTGTTCCGCGGACCGACCGTGCAGGCCGAACGCCTCGCGCTCACCGCGGACCAGCTGAACCTGCTTGTCGGGTGTGACGCGCCCCAACGCGCTCGAACGACCACCGAGCAGACGAACTCCGGTGTGACACGGCATCTCTCGCGCACCGTCGAGATCGATGACGCCCTCGGCGAACAGCTGATCGATGTCGCCGGGCTGCACCTCGAGTTCGGCCATACCGGTCCATCCCGACGGCACGACGTCGTGCGCGTGGTACTCGTCGGCGCGAAGTCCGACGGCGCCGGCTTTGACGCGGAGCGGGATGTCCTTGCTGACCAGCACGACGTCTTTGCCCTCGGCTGCGAGATTGAGTGCGCAGGCGAGGATTCGAGAGTCG
Organism: Rhodococcus sp. BP-261; assembly: GCF_019835205.1. Taxonomy (NCBI): domain Bacteria; kingdom Bacillati; phylum Actinomycetota; class Actinomycetes; order Mycobacteriales; family Nocardiaceae; genus Rhodococcus; species Rhodococcus sp. BP-261. Next base: position 243,886 of record NZ_JABUCO010000006.1, read on the forward strand.
TTGGAATCGGTTCGGAATCCCACGGGAAGCACCGACGGATCGGTGTGATTGAGCTCGACTTGCAGTGTGCCGCCGTCGTTTCCGATCGGAACCGGCTGATCGAGACGGCCGTGCTCGACACGGAGATCGTCGAGCATACGTAGGGATTCCCGCGCGAACCATCCCAGTTCGTGGTGATGGCGCTTTCCCTCCAACTCGCTGATGACCACCAGCGGCAGGACCACGTTGTGCTCGGCGAACCGGATGACTGCCCACGGGTCCGACAACAGAACCGAGGTATCCAGGACGAAGGTCCGAAGAGGGGCGGAAACGGAGCGTGAAGTGGTCACGTGGGGCTCCTATGTCTCGCGCGGCACCGCGCGGACTGTGTCGCTCGGCCGGTCGGTCTGGCGTGTCAGATGACACGAGGACCGGGTGCCGGCCCTCTCGCGCTCACTAGCTCAGTCACGTATCAGAACCTCCCGCACAGACAACTTCCCCGCTGCCTGTTACTGCCGACGGTACAGGCGATTCCGGCGATTGGCTCGGCGAGCGAAGGGCGTGTCGATGAACAACGCGTAAACCGATTTCAGCTGCTGCGACGGCGCGAAACGCACGGAATCCAGGCGAGTCCGCGACGGTGTCGCGGCGCCCGGTGGGCACATTCGGCGTGCGAATGCGGCTGTCTGCATTCATACCATTTCGTCGGCCCCGAGCTAACCCACTTCGATACCTGTCAATTGATTTGAAAGGATTACCTAACATACGAAAGGAAGACGATCGTGAACGCCAAGCTGGAGAAAGCACTCGCCGAAGTAGTCCGCCGCAACGCAGGTGAGCCCGAATTCCACCAAGCCGTCACCGAGGTGTTCGAGTCGCTCGCCGTCATCGTGGAGCGCTATCCCGATTACGCCGACGCGGCGCTCATCGAGCGGCTGTGCGAACCGGAGCGACAGATCATCTTCCGTGTTCCGTGGATCGACGACGCAGGCCAGGTCCACGTCAACCGGGGCTTTCGGGTGCAGTACAGCAGCGTCCTCGGACCCTACAAGGGCGGACTGCGCTTCCACCCGAGCGTCAATCTGTCGATCGTGAAGTTCCTCGGCTTCGAGCAGATCTTCAAGAACTCGCTGACCGGGCTTCCGATCGGCGGAGGCAAGGGTGGTGCCGACTTCGATCCGAAGGGGCGTAGCGACTTCGAAGTGCTGCGGTTCTGCCAGTCCTTCATGACCGAGCTGTACCGTCACATCGGCGAGTACACCGACGTGCCTGCCGGTGACATCGGCGTCGGAGGACGCGAGATCGGATACCTCTTCGGCCAGTACAAGAGACTCACCAACACGCACGAATCGGGTGTGCTGACGGGCAAGGGCTTGAGCTGGGGTGGATCCCAAGTCCGCAAGGAGGCAACGGGATACGGCCTCGCCTACTTCGTGTCGAACATGCTCGCCGCCGAGAACGACTCGTTCGACGGCAAACGCGTCACGGTGTCGGGCTCGGGCAACGTCGCGATCTACGCGATCGAGAAGGTCCAGCAACTCGGCGGCCTCGTCGTCGCCTGTTCCGACTCGAACAGCTACGTCGTCGACGAGGACGGCATCGACCTCGACGTACTGAAGGACATCAAAGAGGTTCGGCGCGGGCGACTTTCCGAATACACCGAACAGCGCCCGAACGCTCACGTGGTCGAGGGAGGTTCCGTGTGGGACGTGGCCTGCGACGTCGCATTGCCGTGTGCAACGCAGAACGAGCTCGACGACAAAGCCGCCGAGACCCTGGTGCGAGGCGGGACGACGATCGTCGCCGAGGGCGCCAACATGCCGGTGACGCCTCGCGCAACCGCGGTCTTCGAGAAGGCCTCGGTACGTTTCGCGCCCGGCAAAGCAGCGAATGCGGGCGGTGTGGCGACGTCGGCGCTGGAGATGCAGCAGAACGCGTCGCGCGACTCGTGGCATTTCGACTACACAGACCAGCGATTGGCGTCGATCATGTCCGACATCTTCGACCGGTGCCGCGACTCCGCCGACGAGTACGGCCGGCCCTACGACTATGCGCTCGGCGCGAACATCGCCGGCTTCACCAAGGTTGCCGACGCCATGATCGCGACGGGCGTGATCTGACCCTCCCCGACAACATCCGCTTCCGTAAAACATCGAAGGGCCGTGGCAACCGTCTATCGGATGCCACGGCCCATCGATGCCGGAACGAGAGGCGTCTAGCCCAGCAGGCCCCAGTCCTCGAGGCCGTCGTACAGCGGCTTGCTCTGCGCCAGCTTCACGACGCGGTCCTTCAGGGAATCGCTGGCCTCACCGGTTGCGAGGGCGGTGCCGATGATGTCGGCGACCTCGGTGAACTCGGCTTCACCGAAACCACGCGTTGCGAGGGCTGCGGTTCCGATACGCAGACCGGAGGTGACCATCGGCGGGCGCGGGTCGAACGGCACGGCGTTGCGGTTGACGGTGATGCCGACCTCGTGCAGCAGATCCTCGGCCTGCTGGCCGTCGAGCTCGCTGTTACGCAGGTCCACCAACGCCAGGTGAACGTCGGTGCCACCGGTCAGGACCGAGACACCCTTGTCGGCGACGTCCTTGGCGAGCAGACGCTCGGCCACCAGCGAAGCGCCCAGCAGCGTGCGCTCCTGACGTTCCTTGAACTCGGGCGTCGACGCGATCTTGAAGGCCACGGCCTTCGCTGCGACGGCGTGCATGAGCGGGCCGCCCTGCTGGCCCGGGAACACGGCCGAGTTGATCTTCTTGGCCCATTCCTTCTTGGCGAGGATCAGGCCGGAACGAGGTCCGCCGAGGGTCTTGTGAACGGTCGAGGACACGACGTCGGCGTAGGGCACGGGCGACGGGTGGAGTCCGGCGGCAACCAGGCCGGCGAAGTGGGCCATGTCGACCCACAGCAGTGCTCCGACCTCGTCGGCGATCGAACGGAACGCCTCGAAGTCCTGGTGACGCGGGTAGGCCGACCAGCCTGCGATGATGACCTGCGGCTTCGACTGGACGGCCTGCTTACGCAGCTCGTCCATGTCGATGCGGTGGTCTTCCTTGCTGACGCCGTAGGACTCGACCTCGTACAGCTTGCCGGAGAAGTTGAGCTTCATGCCGTGCGTGAGGTGGCCGCCGTGGGCGAGATCGAGACCGAGGATCTTGTCGCCCGGGTTGATCAGCGCCATCAGGACGGCGGCGTTGGCCTGCGCACCCGCGTGCGGCTGAACGTTGGCGAACTCGGCGCCGAACAGTTCCTTCGCACGGTTGCGGGCGAGATCCTCGACGACGTCGACGTGCTCGCAGCCGCCGTAGTAGCGGCGTCCCGGGTAGCCCTCGGCGTACTTGTTGGTCAGAACGCTGCCCTGGGCCTGCAGAACTGCGCGGGGAACGAAGTTCTCCGACGCGATCATCTCCAGGGTGTCGCGCTGACGACCGAGTTCGCCCGCCATCGCCTCGGCGACCTCGGGGTCGAGTTCGGCCAGCGACAGGTTGTTGACGTCGGTCATTTCAAGAATCTCCAAGGGGAACGCAGTGGGATTGGCGTACCCAGTTTAGAAGATGCGGCTCACGCCTCTCGCAGCGCGCTCGGAATCAGGGGCTCGTCGAGAAGCCGTCCGAACAGGGCGGATCGTTCGGTGACCGTTTTGCCCTGATCGAGCCAGCTTCCCAGGAGCTTGTATCCCTCGACGTAGGTGCTGATGTAGGCCCTCCACAGCGGCGACGACAGGAACTTCAGGCTCTGACGCGCCCGCTTCGGCGACGCCAGCGACCATTTCTCCAAGTAAGCGGCGACGTCGTCCTGGCTTCGGTGCTGATCGTGCAGCAACAGGGCAGCGTCCTGACGAACCCCGAGCAGCTGGCCCGACGCATTCGCCAGTCGCTCGGCTTTCTCGCCGTCGAAACGCAGACCGAGGTCGGCGTAGATCTCCTGCGCCCACAGACCCCATCCCGGTCCGACGATGGACTTCAGCGCGAGGTCGGCAAGGCCTTCGGCCATCAGACACTGCGGGGTGTTGACGAGGAACAGCGTCTGCTCGAGCTGGCCCGACGAGACGAGACCGGCTTCCTTGCGGCAGTGCTCGGTGTGGTGGCCCGGGTACGCCTCGTGCGCGATGAGGTGCGGCAGGTTCGCCATCTGTTGCTCGAGGTCGGAGTTGATCGCGACGGTCGACTTGTAGTCGCCGAGGTAGTAGTTGAAGCCCGACCAGGGCTTGTCGCCGACGACCTCGTACGTCACCTGCTCGGTCTCGGGCAGCGTGTACTCGGCGCGGACCTTGTCACGCAACGCGCTGGAGAACGCGTCGACACACTCCTGGAGGCGGTCGGCGGGAACGACGTCACTCGCCCGATGCGCGGCCAGACGCTCGGCGAGCGAGCCCGGACCGGCCAGGACCTCGTCCATGCGGCGGTGCGCCTCGCGGTACTCGTCCTGATCGCCCGCCTCGATGCGGACGTCGAAGTAGGCGAACACCTCGTCGACGAATCCGATGTCGTCGCCGGCGAACTTCCGCCCCGAGCATTCGAGCGCACGCAGGTGCACGTCGATGAATTCGGCCCGCTGCGTCGGCAACTCGGTGTTGCGCATTTCCCCTCGCAGTTCCGCGGCCCGACGCGCCAGCGCGCGCGGCTCGGGAGCGGGGGCGTTCTCGACCTGTCGACGCAGCTCGGGATCGCCGGTGTAGGCGTCGACGAAGCCTTCCTCCAGTCGATCGAAGCCGAGACCGAGGACGAGATATTCACGAACAAAACTATCGGTGTTCATGAGATCCGACGATAGGTGAGCCACCCCGGCCGTGCGAGCCGCCGTGGCACCGAGCACAATCTGAGAACATGGGAAGACCCTCGTGCGCCTTTTGCGTACTTTCCGGTACTCGAAAGGCTCACGAGCAGTGAGCGAATCCAGCCCGTACGTCGAGTTCGACCGCAAGCAGTGGCGCACGCTCCGCCAGTCGACGCCGTTGGTGCTCACCGAGGAAGAACTCGTCGGCCTGCGTGGTCTCGGTGAGCAGATCGACCTGGAGGAAGTGGCCGAGGTCTATCTGCCGCTTGCCAGGCTCATTCATCTCCAGGTCGCTGCGCGTCAGCGACTGTTCGCCGCGACGGCCACGTTCCTCGGCGAGAAGCACCCGGATCGGCAGGTGCCGTTCGTCATCGGCGTCGCCGGAAGCGTCGCCGTCGGGAAATCGACGACGGCTCGTGTTCTGCAGGCGCTGCTCGCCCGCTGGGACCACCACCCACGCGTCGACCTCGTCACGACCGACGGATTCCTCTATTCGACGGCCGAACTCATGCGTCGAGGCATCCTGCACCGCAAGGGTTTTCCGGAGAGCTACGATCGCCGCAAGTTGCTGCGCTTCGTCACGGAGGTCAAATCGGGTGCGGAAGAGGTTGCGGCGCCCGTGTATTCGCACGTGTCGTACGACATCGTCAAGGGTCAGCTCCACATGGTTCGGCAGCCCGACATCCTCATCGTCGAGGGGCTGAACGTGCTTCAGACCGGACCGCGCCTGATGGTGTCGGATCTGTTCGACTTCTCCATCTACGTCGACGCGCGCATCGAGGACATCGAGTCCTGGTACGTCAAGCGGTTCCTCGCACTGCGTGAGACGTCGTTCGCGGATCCGGATGCGCACTTCCACCACTACGCGAATCTGTCCGACGAGCATGCGCGGATCGCCGCCGAGGATCTGTGGCACTCGATCAACCTGCCGAACCTCGTCGACAACATCCTGCCGACGCGGCCGCGGGCGACGATGGTGTTACGTAAGGACGCCGATCACACGATCAACCGGTTGCGGCTTCGCAAGCTGTAGTCGTGCGCGCGAATGTACAGCGGGCTGTACATTCGCGCGCACGACTACACCCCGAACCGTCGATGCCGCGCGGCGTAGTCACGCAGAGCGCGCAGGAAGTCGACGCGTCGGAATTCCGGCCAGTAGGCCTCGGTGAACCAGATCTCCGAGTACGCGCTCTGCCAGAGCAGGAAACCCGACAGCCTCTGCTCCCCCGACGTGCGGATCACGAGGTCCGGATCGGGCTGCCCGGACGTGTACAGGTGTGAATCGATGGCGTCGACGGTGATCGACTGGACCAGATCCTCCCCGGACACCCCCTCCGAGATCTGCTCGCCGATCAGCGACTGCACGGCGTCGGCGATCTCCTGTCGTCCGCCGTAGCCGACGGCGACGTTGACGTGGGTTCCGGACCGACCTGCGGTGAGGTCGGCGGCTTCCTTGAGACGGCGTGCCGTTGCTGCCGGCAACAGGTCGAGCGTGCCGACGATCTTCACGCCCCAGTTCTGTTCCGGACCACAGATCTCCTCGACGACGTCGGTGATGATCTCGAGCAGCGAATCGAGCTCGTCGGGATCGCGTCGCAGATTTTCGGTGGAGAGCAGATAGATGGTGGCCATCTCGATACCTGCCGCGTCGCACCAACCGAGCATCTCGGCGATCTTCAGCGCGCCCATCCGGTGTCCGTGTGCGACGTCGGTGAAGCCGTTCTCACGTGCCCAGCGGCGGTTGCCGTCGCACATCACAGCGACGTGACGCGGATGCGCCACACCGTCGAGCTGAGTCAGCAGACGTCGCTCGTACACGTTGTAGAGGACGCTGCGCACCTTGGTCGGGAGAATCTTCACCGAGACATCACCACTGCCACATCACCACGGGGGACAACCTTACGCCGACACTGTCGAACTACTCGCCGGTACAGTGAGCAGCGAACCTACGGTTGCGTAGGTTCGGGCACGTGAGGAGGTCACGCCGATGACGATGTTCGGAATCGACGAACTGCCGGTCAAGCCGCGTATGCGGGGCTGGATTCACCTGTATGCGTTCGGATTCGCGGTCGTATCCGGAATCGTGCTGGTCACCCTCGCGTTCACGCTCGTCTCGGTGAGCGCCGGTATCGCAACCGCGGTCTACGCGACGACGGTCTGCGGTGTGTTCGGTGTGAGCGCCACGTACCACCGCGTGCACTGGGACAACCCGACGCATCGCATATGGATGAAGCGGGCCGACCATTCGATGATCTTTCTGTTCATCGCCGGCAGTTACACCCCGTTCGCGGTGCTCGGCCTGCCGACCGCGACGGGCCGCACGCTGCTGATCGTCGTCTGGGCAGGCGCGCTGGGAGGCGTCGCACTCAAGATGCTGTGGCCGCATGCGCCGCGGTGGGTCGGCGTCCCGCTCTACCTGCTCCTGGGATGGGCGATCGTTCCGGTCGCTCCGACGCTCATCGAGCACGTCGGCTACGCACCGTTCGTACTGCTTCTCGTCGGCGGCGTCCTGTACAGCGTCGGCGCCGTTCTGTACGCCACCAAATGGCCCAACCCATGGCCGACGACGTTCGGGCACCACGAGTTCTTCCACGCGGCGACCGTGCTCGCGGCGATCTGCCACCTCGTCGCGGTGTGGCTCGTGGTCTTCTAGCGCCGCAAGGCGGCGATCAGGTGGTCTTCGGTGGTGACGGGCCGATCGCACACGAATCCGCGGCACACGTACGCCGCCTCCCGACCGTCGACGGTCGGTCGATCGGCGAGCAGAGGCGACGAATCGACGACGCCCGAGACGATCGTCGTACCGCCGGGTGCGTACCGGCGCGCCACCTCGAGCAGACGGCCGGACTCGCTGGCAGAGATGGCCACCTGCAACGGGCCTCGCACCGACGCTTCCGCCACCGCGAGCCAGTGGCCGCCCGATCGCGGTGCACGCCCCAGCACGACGGCTGCGCGCGCCAGACCGGCTGCCGCCAGCTCCCCGTACCGCGCCGACTCCGACGGCGGTACCAGCGCCTCGGCCGTCAGCAGAGCCCCGGTGATCGTCGACGCCCCCGACGGGGTCGCGTTGTCGAGGGGATCACGCGGACGGGTGACGAGAGTTTCGGCGTCGTCGGCGGTGTCGAACCAGCTGCCGGGGTTGTCCGCGTCGGCGAAGTGAGCGATTGCCGCATCGAGCACGGTGCGCGCGCGGTCGGACCAGACCGGATCCCCGGTGGCCTGGAACAGCGTCTGCGACGCGACCGCGAGACTCGCGTAGTCCTCGAGCACCCCCGGTGCCTCACCGACGTGGGATCCGAGCGACGCCCGACGCAGCCGGCCGTTCTCGTCGTGCGTCGCGAAGATCTGTTCGGCGCATTCGACGGCAGCATCGACCCAGTCGCTGCGTCCGAGGCCGGATCCGACTTCGGCGAGGGCGGTGATCGCGAGCCCGTTCCACGCGGTGACGACCTTGTCGTCGCGTCCCGGCTGAGGACGACGGTCGCGTGCGTCTTGCAGTGCTGTGCAGACACGGTCGAAACGTTCGATGTCGTCCGGATCCTCCGGCAACTGCAGCACCGACATGCCGGCTTCGAACGTGCCCGTGGTGTCCACGACGAACAGGCCTGCAGCCCACACACCGTCCTCGAACCCGAGGACCTCGACGAACTGTTCGGGTGTCCACGCGTACGTCAGACCTTCGACGCCTTCGGTGTCGGCATCGAGGGCGGATGCGAAACAACCACTGTCGGTGCGTAGTTCGTGCAGCATGAATCCTGCTGTCGCGGTGGCGACGCGCAGGGCCGTCGAATCGCCCGTGACGCGGGCGAGATGACCGTAGAAGCGAAGCAGCAAGGCGTTGTCGTACAGCATCTTCTCGAAGTGCGGGACGACCCATTCCGCGTCGACCGAGTAGCGCGCGAATCCGCCGCCGATCTGGTCGTACATCCCGCCACGAGCCATCGCCGACGCCGTACGCATCACCGTCGCCAGAGCTTCTTCGGACCCGGTGCGTTCGTGATGACGCAGCAGCCCTTCGAGCAACGGTCCCGGTGGAAACTTGGGTGCACCTCCGAAGCCACCCCGGTCGACGTCCTCGTCCCGCAGCACGGCGGCGACGGCGTCGGCGAGCAGGTCGGCGTCGACGGGTCGATCCGACGCCGGTAGCCCGCCCGAGTTCTGCTTCAAGGCCGTGACGACGGCAGCCGACGCGTCGAACACCTCGGTGCGACGCGTCCTCCACGTGTCGGCGATGGCCTCGAGCAACTGGGTGAACGACGGACTACCCGCGCGTGGTTTCGGTGGGTAGTAGGTGCCGCAGTAGAACGGCTCGGTGTCCGGGGTCAGGAAGCAGGTCATCGGCCAGCCGCCCTGGCCCGTCATCGCGACCGTCGCGTTCATGTAGACCGCGTCGAGGTCGGGGCGTTCCTCGCGATCGACCTTGATGCAGACGAAATGCTCGTTCATGACGGCCGCGGTGGCCTCGTCCTCGAACGACTCGTGTGCCATGACGTGGCACCAATGGCATGCGGAGTACCCGATGGACAGCAGGATCGGCACGTCGCGCTCGCGGGCGGACTCCAGTGCTTCTTCGGACCACTGCTGCCAGTGCACCGGGTTGTCGGCGTGCTGCCGCAGGTACGGACTGGTCGAGTCCCCGAGTGCGTTGGCGCCGAGCATCGTCAGCTGTCGCGAGGTTCGGTCTCGGTCCGGTCGGTGTCTCGAACGGCACCGCGGTCGGTGCCCTCGTCGAATTCCCGGTCGGCACCCGGATCGTCCTTCTCGAAGGATTCCGGAAGCTTCTTGATCTGTTTGTTCATCGACCAGATGAGGAACGCGGTGCCGACGAGAAGCGCGACGATGATCACCAGACCGACCGGAGACGACTTACCGAACTCCGGCCCGGTCGGCTGCTGCGCCAAGATGGAGATGATCACTCAGGCGTCCTCGGGATCGATACCGGCGAACAAATCGGTTTCGGGGATCGACGTCTTCACGCGGGTGCGTGCGAGTTCGTATTCCTCGGTAGGCCACAGTTTACGTTGCACGTCGACCGGCACGGCGAAGAACGAACCGTTCGGATCGATCTGCGTGGCATGGGCGCGCAGGGCGTCGTCGCGCTGTTCGAAGTAGTCGCCGACGGTCACCTGCGTGGTGATGCGTTCCATGATCTCGTCGCGATCGGTGGTCCACCGCTTCAGCCAATCGACGAAGGGGCTTTCCTCGCCGCGGTCGATGAACCAGTCGTGGAACAGCTGCATCCGCTTACGCAGGAAGCCGTGCGAGTAGTAGAGCTTGAGCGGCGTCCACGGCTCGCCCGCGTCCGGGAACTTCTCCGGGTCACCCGCTGCCTCGAATGCGGCGACGGACACTTCGTGGCACCGGATGTGGTCGGGGTGCGGGTATCCGCCCTTCTCGTCGTACGTGGTCATCACGTGCGGCTTGAACTCGCGGACGACCTTGACCAGCGCTTCGGTGGATTCCTCGAGCGGGACGAGAGCGAAACACCCCTCGGGCAGCGGCGGCAGCGGGTCGCCCTCGGGAAGTCCCGAGTCGACGAATCCGAGCCAGGTCTGCTGCACGCCGAGGATCCGTGCCGCCTCGGCCATCTCCTCGCGTCGCACCTCTTGGATGCGCTCGTGGATTCCGGGAATGTCCATCGCCGGATTGAGGATGTCTCCTCGCTCGCCTCCGGTCAGCGTGACGACGAGAACGTCGTTTCCCTCGGCCGCGTACCGAGCCATCGTCGCCGCGCCCTTGCTCGACTCGTCGTCGGGATGGGCGTGCACAGCCATGAGCCGTAGTCCGGACACGTTCTTTCCTCACCTCAGCGTCGCCTGCTTGGAACCTGCCCCTATAGTTCCACCTGACGCCGACAACACTTGCACCGGCTGCCGAAGAAACAATCCGATCCACCGAGAGACGCTCGAATGACTGCCACGCTCCCCGAAGGCCGGTATCCGAGGTCGACGCATCGCAGTATCGGCCGAGGCGTCAAGCTGGCCGTGATCGCGCTCGCGGTTGTGATCGGACTCGGGGTTGCGTTCGTCGCCTACCAGCGTTTCTCCGTCAAGGACGTCGAAGGAACCGCGCTGGCATTCGATCTGCTCGACGACGAAACGGTGTCGATTCGCTTCAGCGTCACGCGTGCCCACCCCGATCAGGAAGCCGTCTGTATCGTCCGCGCCAGGTCTCGTGACGGATCCGAGACGGGCCGACGCGAGGTACTCGTTCCGGGATCGGCGGACCGCGAGGTCGAGGTGGTCTCCGAGGTCAAGACGTCGCAACCACCGGCCGTCGGCGATGTCTACGGGTGCAGTCTGAATGTTCCGCAATATTTACGTGGAAGCTGACCGAACGCCTGCTCGTGGTAACATCTACCCGTACACGGTTCCGCACTGGGGCCGTGTATTGCTGCATTGACGGTCGATTGAGCGGACCGATCCGGGGGGACTCCGACAGACAAGAGCCTCGTGGATCGATGCGTTCGTCAGCGCTCGCGCGTCCGTCCGCAGGCACACCAGAAGCCCGCTGCGGCTTCGACTTACAAGGGAGTGATCGAGATGACCGAGACGCAGGTGACCTGGCTCACCCAGGAGTCACATGACAGGCTCAAGAGCGAACTCGACCAACTCATTTCCAATCGTCCGGTCATCGCCGCCGAGATCAACGAGCGACGCGAAGAGGGCGATCTGAAAGAGAACGGCGGATACCACGCTGCGCGCGAGGAGCAGGGCCAGCAGGAAGCTCGCATTCGCCAGCTGCAGGAGCTGTTGAACTCCGCCAAGGTCGGTGAAGCACCTACCCAGTCCGGCGTCGCGCTGCCCGGATCCGTCGTGAAGGTCTACTACGACGGCGACGAGTCCGATACCGAAACGTTCCTCATCGCCACGCGCGAAGAAGGTGCACGCAACGGCAAGCTGGAGGTCTACTCCCCCAGCTCGCCCCTCGGCGGTGCCCTCATCGACGCGAAGGTCGGTGACACCCGTGAGTACACGCTGCCCAACGGCAAGACCATGAAGGTCACGCTGCTCAGCGCGGAGCCGTACCACGAGTAAGCCCGCTCCAGCCGAAAGCCCCACCCGCCAGGGTGGGGCTTTTTGCGTTATACGGCCGACACCGGCGCGAGACGCGGCGCACACTTGACCGATGGAGCCCGTATCACTGCAGGTGGACCCGGTTTCCGGGCCCATCGACAGCCCCACGGTCTTTCGCGTTCACGGCGTCCGACCGGGTCTGCCGGTCCATCTCGACGTCGCCACCGTCGACGACGACGGTCACCACTGGGTGTCCCATCAGGACTACGACATCGACGCCGACGGGCGGCTGAAGATGGCCGACCCGGATCGCCCGTGGTGGAACATGCAGTTCGTCGACGAGGGCGTCGCACCGGTGACGTTCGTCGGCTCCGAAGCAGGCCTCGACTACCGCGTCTCCGTACACGCTCACGAGGGTTCGTCGAGCACGACGATCCGTCGCAGCTGGGGCGACGACGTCGTGCGCGAGGACCACGCCGGAAAGGGGTGGCGTCTGCGTGTCTACCTGCCGGACACGAGCGAGGACGTCACCGCGGGAGTTCTGCTGCTGCCCGGCACGATGGGCGCCCGACCCTCGACGCCGACCGCGGCATTGCTCGCGTCGCACGGTTACGTCAGCGCCGTCCTGTCCTACATGGGAGAACCCGGGCTGCCCGACGCCTTCGAGTCCATTCCGATCGAAGCAGTGGCTGCCGGGATCGCGGCCTTCGCGTCGCACGAACGCGTCGACGCCGACCGCATCGCGCTGCACGCCGCGTCGGTGGGCGCCTCCGTTGCCTTGTCCACCCTTGCCCGCACACCCGAGCTGACCGTGCGCTCGGTCGTCGCGCTCGCGCCGACACACGTCGTTCTTCAGGCGCTGTCCGACACCGGGCCGCCGCCGCGGGCGTCGTCGCTGACCGAGGCGGGTGAACCGTTGCCGTACATGCCGATTCGCGCCGAGAGACTCGTCGGGCAGATCGTGAAGAGAACCGTCGGACGGCTGTTCTCGCCGTCGCCGACGTCGCGCGCTCTGTCACTGCGACCCGCCTACTCCGCAGGCCTGCGCGACGACGAGGCCGTCGCTCGGGCCGTCATTCCGGTGGAGAAGATCGATGCGCCGATGCTCGCGATCGCGGGCGTCGCGGACGCGTCGTACCCGGCGGATCGGATGGCGCGAGCGCTGATCGCGCGACGCCATCGTGACACCGACCGACTTCTCGTGTTGCCGAACGCGGGCCATTTCCTCCGGCCGCCGGCAACGCCGACGACCGTGGACCGCAACAACTTCATCGTGTCCGGAGGCACGCCCGCCGGCACGGCCAAAGGCCAGCGACGGGCGTGGACGGAGACGCTCGACTTCCTGTCGGAAACCCTTGCCACCCAATGAGGTACGAGATCAGGCGGTCAGGGTCCGCTCGTACTTGCGCACCGACAACGGCACGAAGATCACCAGGAACAGCACGACCCAGATCAACGTGTAGAGCACCGGGTTCTGGAGCGGCCAGACATCCGGCGGCGGAACCATCGGGTTGGTGTTCCCGAACAGTTCACGCACCGCCTGGGTGACGGCCGAGATCGGATTCCACTCCGCGATCGTCTTCAGGACCGTCGGGAAACCGTCGATCGGCACGAACGTGTTGGCGATGAACGTCAGCGGGAAGATCACGATGAACGACGCGTTGTTGAAGATCTCCGGCGACCGCACCGTCAATCCGACGAAGGCCATGACCCACGAGATCGAGTACGCGAACAGCAGCAGCAGAACGTACCCGGCGACTGCTTCGAAGAACGACGACGTGATGCGCCACCCGACGATGAGTCCGGTGATCGACATGATCGTGATGGTCACGATGTTGTTGCCGACGTCGGCTGCCGTCCGACCGATCACGACGGCCGACCTGGCCATCGGGAGCGATCGGAACCGGTCCATGACGCCCTTCTGCAGATCCTCCGCGAGCGACGATCCGGTGATCGATGCCCCGAAGATCATGGTCTGTACGAAGATGCCGCCCATGAGGAAGCTCTTGTAGTCGACCCCGGGAACGTCGATGGCACTGCCGAAGACGTACGCGAACAGCAGCACGAACATGATGGGCGACAGCGTCGCGAAGAACAGCAGGTCGGGAACCCGCTTGAGCTTGATCAAATTTCGTTTGGTGACGATCAGCGAATCGTGTGCGACGGTCATTTCGCTTCCTCCACGGGTGCGTCGGCCTCGGTGACATGGCCGGTGAGCGTGAGAAACACGTCGTCGAGATTGGGCCGTCGCAATCCGACGTCCACCACCTTGACTCCGGCGTCCTTCAGCTGAACGAGAGCGGTGGTCAGGTCGTCGGCGCCGTCGCCCACGGACACGGCGAGGCGACGCGCCTGCTCGTCGTACACCGGGGTGTCGACGCCGATCGGCGTCAGGATCTGCTCGGCGCGCTCGCGGTCGGCCGGGTCGATGAGCACGAATTCGAGTCGCTCGCCGCCGACCTGTTCCTTGAGCTGGTCGGCCGTGCCCCTGGCGATGATCGATCCTTTGTCGAGCACGATGATCGAGTCGGCCAGCCGGTCCGCTTCTTCGAGGTACTGCGTGGTCAGCAGAATGGTGGTGCCGTCCTTCACGAGGTCGGCGATGAACTCCCACATGGCAATTCGGCTGCGCGGGTCGAGGCCCGTGGTGGGCTCGTCGAGAAACACGACCTTCGGCCGCCCGATGAGACTGGCCGCGATGTCGAGTCGACGACGCATACCGCCCGAATACTGCTTCGCAGTCCGGTCGCGTGCGTATTCGAGATCGAATCGTTCGAGTAGCTCGTCGGCGCGGCGACGTGCCTCGGCCTTCTTCAGACCGAACAGCCGCCCGACCATCTCGAGATTCTCGTAGCCCGTCAGGTATTCGTCGACGGCAGCGAACTGGCCCGTGAGTCCGATGGTCTTGCGGACCTCGTTCGGGTGCTCCCCCACGTCGACGCCGTGGACGCGGGCGGTGCCCGACGTCGCCTTCAACAAGGTCGCGAGAATACGAACGGCCGTCGTCTTTCCGGCCCCGTTGGGACCGAGAACGCCGAGGACGGTGCCCTCGGGGACGGTGAAGCTGATCCCGGCGAGCGCGGTGTTCTTCCCGTACTCCAGTACTAGATCTTCGACTTCGATGGCATGTGCCATGGTGTGTAACCCCATTCCTGTGATGCATCCGTACTGCAGACTCGGAACGCGTCGAACATTAATCGGTGCCGCGGACACCTGCTGTCCTGAAGAAGTTTCCTCGTGAACGGCCCCCACGTCGCTCGCACCGCGGTCACCTTACGGTCTCGGACCGACACGCGCGGGCTAAGCGCGAACCGTGTATCCCGCCGACTCGAACGCGTCGAGCATCTCCTGCCGGTGTTCGGGTCCGCGGGTCTCGACGGTCAGCATGACCTCGACCTCGTCGAGTCCGAGTTGCCCGCCGGTGCGTGAATGCACGACGTCGACGACGCTCGCGCCGAGATCCTTGACGACGCCGAGCAAATCGAGCAGACCACCGGGCCGGTCCGAGATGGTCACGCGCACAGCAAGATACCGACCCGCGGCGCGCAAACCGTGCGTGATGACGTGCGTCAGCAGCAGTGGGTCGATGTTGCCGCCGGACAGCACTGCGCAGACCGGCCCGTCCAGCGCGAGGTCGTCGCGTGTCATCAGAGCGGCGACGGCAGCGGCACCGGCAGGCTCGACGATGAGCTTGGCGCGTTCGATACACATCAGCAACGCTCTCGACAGCGCGTCCTCGGAGACGGTCACGATGTCGTCGACCTGGTTCACCACATGCTCGAAGGGCACACTGCCCGGCAGTCCGACAGCGATGCCGTCGGCCATCGTCGACATCGACCCCGCCGCGACCGGGTGTCCTGCGTCGAGCGAGGCCGGCCATGCCGCGGCACCCTCGGCCTGGACCCCGATGATCCGCACCGACGGCTTGTGCAGGCGCATCGCCGCGGTGACACCCGCGAGCAGTCCCCCGCCTCCCGTCGGTACGACGACGGTGCCGACGTCCGGCATCTGCGCGAGTAGCTCGGTACCCAACGTTGCTTGTCCCGCAACGATATCCGCGTGATCGAACGGATGGATCAACACCGCGCCGGTTCGCTCGGCGAATTCGTGCGCGTGGACGAGCGCCTCGTCGACGGTATGGCCGACGAGTTGCACGTCGGCCCCGTACGCCTTCGTGGCGACGAGTTTCGGCAGCGACACCCCGGTCGGCATGAACACCGTCGACGGAATGCCCAATTCCGTTGCCGCCCAGGCTACTCCTTGCGCGTGATTGCCTGCGCTCGCCGCAACGACCCCGTTGCGGCGTTCCGACGCGTCGAGACGTGCGATGCGGTTGTACGCACCGCGGGGCTTGAACGACCCTGTGCGTTGCAGATTTTCGCACTTGAGACGCACGTCGTGTCCGGTCAGATCGGACAGAATCCGTGACGCGACGACCGGCGTTCGCCGCATCACCGGGCCGAGGAGTGCCTCGGCGTCGGAGATGTCCGCGGCCGTGAGCAGCGACCCGGTCATGCGGGACCCACCGACGACGACACGCAGAAACTCACCACTGCCGCAGTATGCCAGGACGTCCCGACAGCGTTTACGTCGCCGCGTCGGGCCCGAAGTCACTACGATCGAACGTATGAGTACTGACCCCAGCTTCGCCTCCGCGAGTTCCGCTGCGCTCACCACCACGCAGGGTCGAACGATCATCGCCGACGCCGTCGTCGCGAAGATCGCTGGCATCGCCACGCGCGAGATCAACGGCGTCTACGACGTCGGTGGCGGCACCGCGCGCGTCGTCGGCGCGCTGCGTGACCGCATCCCCGGTGCTCGGGTCAACCACAGCCAGGGTGTCGCGGTCGAGGTCGGTGAGAAACAGGCGGCCATCGACATCGGCATCGTCGCCGAGTATGGCGTCGCGCTGCACGAGCTGGCAGCAGGCATCCGTAGGAACGTCATCACGGCCGTCGAACGGATGACCGGCCTCGAGGTCACCGAAGTCAACATCACCGTCTACGACGTCATGCTGTTCGACGAGGCCGACGCGGCGCTCGAACCTGACGTCCGTCGCGTCCAGTGAGCGTCGTCCAGGAACACGAGCTCGCCGACTCGGTTGCTGCGGCCGCGTTGTCGGTGGCAGGCGTCGTCGCGCTGAACGGCGGTGAGTTCGGTGAGATCGCGACGTATCTGCCCGGACGCAAAGTCGTCGGCGTTCGGATCCATGCGGACGGATGCGACGTCCACATCACCGCCGAGTATCCCAGCGACGTGCATGCGGTGGCACGCGGTGTAGTAGCGGCCGTGCAGCCTCTGATCACGGTGCCGGTGTCGGTGACCGTCGAAGATGTTCGCTTCCCTGGAGACAAGTCATGAACTACACGATCGTCGGACTGCTGACCGGTCTGCTGCTCGCGCTCGCCGGCATCGTCGGCGGGTTCAGTGGTTTCGTACTCGCCCTGTTCCTCGGTGCTGTCGGTGTCGCCGTCGGGGCACACTTCGACGGGCGGCTCGACCTGACGTCGTTGCTGCGCAGCCGTGGCCGTGGTTGACACGGACGGCGCGATCTCGAACGGAGGTCCCGGCAGTCTCGTCATCAAGGATCGAGCCGTAGCGCGTGTCGCCGTCGCCGCCGCGCTGACGGTTCCGTCGGTGGTTCGGCAGGTCGGAGGCATGTCCCGGCTCACCGGCCGCGATCTTCCCCGCGCCGACGTGTCCGTCGGCGAGGAATCGGTGTCGGTGAATCTGTACGTCGCGCTCGCGTGGCCGTGCCGCATCTCGGAGGTGGCCGCGTCGGTTCACGACGAGGTCAGCCGCACTCTGGACAGCATCGTCGGGCTCCCCTTGCATCGGCTGAACGTGATGGTCGCGGCAACGACGGTCGGTGACGACGGTGACCACGTCGGCGCGACCGAGCGTGACGTCGTCGTACCGAGGCCGCGCCCGCCGACGGCCAGTCCCGCGGCGCTTCCCGTCGCTGTCGTGATCGCGTTCGCGTTGCTCGGCGTCGCGTTCGTCGCGGGCCGTGAATTCTTGATCGTGCACGACACTCTCGGCGGAGCGCCGTGGATTCACAACAGCATCGATTGGATTGCCCAATTACGTTGGGCGCCATGGATGGTCGCGGCGTCGGTTGCATCGATTGTCGTCGGCGTCGTACTCGTCGTGCTGGGACTTAAGCCACGCACGAAAACCCATGCGGGCGCGGTATCTCCGACGTCGTCGTCACCGATGGTGTGGCTGCGTCCCACCGATGTCGCCCGCATGTGCAGCGATCGTGCCAGCTCGGTGCCCGAAGTGGACTCCGCGCGCACGACCGTCACGCGCAAGAAGGTCATCGTCGACGTGCATCGTGCCGGTGACGGCAACGACGCCCTCAGCAATTCGGTGCGTGAGGCCGTGGCCCCGACAGTCGCGGTGCTCGCCGAACCGCGGAAGATTCAGGTTCGGGTGAAAGACGTGCGCTCGTGAAGCGTGTGATGGCGGCAGTCGACCGCATTCTCGCCGTAGTGCTGGGAGTGGCGCTGATGTGCGCGGGAGCGTTCGCGCTCGCCTGGTACTTCGATGTTCCGTGGGCGGTGCAGAGGTTCGCCACATTCGACCGAGACATCTTCGTGTCCATCCCGAATCGGAACTGGTGGGAGGTGGCGCTCGCTGCCACTGCTGTGATCACGGCCGTCGTCGCGCTCGTGCTATCGATCGGCAACCTGTCTCCGCGCCGAACCGGGACGGTGCAAATCGCGTCGGACGACTCCCTCGCGGTGCGGGTCGACCTCGCCGCGCTGGCGCGGGGCGTCGCAGCCGACCTCGCGACGTTCCCGGGCGTCGTGAGCGCTGAGGGTCGGGCCATCGACGATCGTGGTGTCCCGACCCTCGCCGTCACGGTCCACACCTCACCCGACGTCGACATCGACGCCTTCACCCGGGTCGCCGAGTCGCGGGCCGAGTTCGTCGCCGACACGTTGGAGAACGCCCCCGTCGCCCTGCGCGTGCAGGTGCACGTGGATGCCGGGGCGCGCTAGTCCTCGGACAGGCCGACGTGGGGCGTCCGACCGTCGCCCGCGCAGGTTGCAGCCACCGCGCAGGTTGCAACGTGCGCAGCTGCTCAAAGGTGCGCGGGAAGGGGGTCCGGGGCGCAATCACGGCCACCCGCGCAGGTTGCAGCGAACGCGCAGGTTGCAACGTGCGCAGCTGCTGAAAGGTGCGCGCTATCGCTCGGGCATGCCGACGTAGGGCTTCTGACCACCACCCGCGCAGGTTCCAGCCACCGCGCAGGTTGCAACCTGCGCAGCTACTGAAAGGTGCGCGGTAAGGGGGTCCGCGCCGCAGAATCCGCCCCCGCCGCCGCATGAATGGACCACGACAACCGTCTATCGGATGCTGCGGGCCATCGATGCCGAAACGAGCGCACGAAAGCGAGCGCAACAAAAAGCGCCCACCCCCCGAAGGGGATGGGCGCTTCTCAGGTGGAGCTAGATCACTTGATGATCTTGGTGACGCGACCGGCGCCGACGGTACGACCGCCCTCGCGGATAGCGAAACGCAGGCCCTCGTCCATGGCGACCGGCTGGATCAGCTGGACGGACATCTCGGTGTTGTCACCGGGCATGACCATCTCGGTGCCCTCGGGGAGGGTAACGACGCCCGTAACGTCCGTGGTACGGAAGTAGAACTGCGGGCGGTAGTTGTTGAAGAACGGCGTGTGGCGGCCACCCTCATCCTTGGACAGGATGTAGGCGTTGCCCTCGAACTCCGTGTGGGGAGTCGTGGTGCCGGGCTTGATGATGACCTGGCCACGCTCGACGTCTTCGCGCTTGATGCCACGAACGAGCAGACCGACGTTGTCGCCTGCCTGGCCCGAGTCGAGCAGCTTGCGGAACATCTCGATACCGGTGACCGTGGTCTTGGTCGATCCGGGGCGGATGCCGACGATCTCGACCTCTTCGTTGACGTTGATCACGCCACGCTCGATACGGCCGGTGACAACGGTTCCACGACCGGTGATGGTGAAGACGTCCTCGACGGGCATGAGGAATGCCTTGTCGGTCTCACGAACCGGGTCCGGGATGGAGTCGTCGACAGCCTGCATGAGCTCTGCAACGCTCTCGGCCCACTTCGGGTCACCCTCGAGTGCCTTCAGTGCGGAGACCTTGACAACCGGTGCGTCCTCGTCGAAGTCCTGCGCAGCGAGAAGCTCGCGGACCTCCATCTCGACGAGCTCGATGATCTCGTCGTCGTCGACCATGTCGGCCTTGTTCAGGGCGACGAGGATGTACGGAACGCCGACCTGCTTGGCGAGGAGCACGTGCTCACGCGTCTGCGGCATCGGGCCGTCGGTTGCTGCCACGACCAGGATCGCGCCGTCCATCTGGGCAGCACCGGTGATCATGTTCTTGATGTAGTCGGCGTGGCCCGGAGCGTCGACGTGCGCGTAGTGGCGCTTGTCGGTCTGGTACTCGACGTGGGAGATGTTGATCGTGATACCACGAGCCTTCTCCTCAGGCGCCTTGTCGATCTCGTCGAAGGCCGAGGCCTCGTTGAGGTCCGGGAACTTGTCGTGCAGAACCTTGGTGATTGCTGCAGTCAGCGTCGTCTTGCCGTGGTCAACGTGACCGATGGTCCCGATGTTGACGTGCGGCTTCGTCCGCTCGAACTTCGCCTTCGCCACTGTGTGTCCTCCTGGACTGTTGGTGCTTGCTTCTTATGCAGCAGTGCGGTTGTCTTCGCAGTTCTTTTGAACTGCTCGGTCGTGCGGTGTTACTGATTCAGCGTGTCCAGCTCGCGGAGAATTATTCTCCGGTCGCCTTCGCGATGATCTCCTTGGCGACGTTCGCGGGAACCTCGGCGTAGGAGTCGAACACCATGGAGTAGTTAGCGCGGCCCTGAGTCTTCGACCGAAGGTCTCCGATGTAGCCGAACATCTCCGACAGCGGAACCTGTGCCTTGACGACACGTGCGCCGCTACGTTCCTCCATGGCCTGAATCTGACCACGGCGGGAGTTCAGGTCGCCGATGACCTCACCCATGTAATCCTCGGGTGTCGTGACCTCGACGGCCATGACGGGCTCGAGAATGACCGGGCCGGCCTTCTTTGCAGCTTCCTTGAACGCTTGTGAGCCGGCGACCTTGAAGGCCATTTCCGACGAGTCGACGTCGTGGTACGCGCCGTCGAGCAGCGTGACCTTGACGTTGACGAGCGGGTATCCGGCGAGGACGCCGTACTGCATGGCGTCCTGAGCTCCGGCGTCGACCGAAGGAATGTACTCCCTCGGCACACGACCACCGGTGACCTTGTTCTCGAACTCGTAGGTCGCGCCGTCTTCGCCCTCGAAAGGCTCGAGGCTGATGATGACCTTCGCGAACTGACCCGAGCCACCGGTCTGCTTCTTGTGCGTGTAGTCGAGCTTCTCGACCTTCTTGCGAATGGTCTCGCGGTACGCGACCTGCGGCTTACCGACGTTGGCCTCGACCTTGAACTCACGCTTCATGCGGTCGACCAGGATGTCGAGGTGGAGCTCGCCCATGCCGCCGATGACGGTCTGGCCGGTGTCCTCGTCCAGCTTCACCGAGAAGGTCGGATCCTCTTCGGCGAGCTTCTGGATAGCCGTTCCCAGCTTTTCCTGGTCGCTCTTCGTCTTCGGCTCGATCGACACCTCGATGACCGGGTCCGGGAAGGTCATCGACTCGAGGATCACCTGGTTCTGCGGATCGCAGAGGGTGTCACCCGTCGTCGTGTCCTTCAGACCGATCACGGCGTAGATGTGTCCGGAAGAAGCAGACGGAACTGCGTTCTCCTTGTTGGAGTGCATCTGGAAGATCTTGCCCAGACGCTCCTTCTTGCCCTTGGTCGAGTTGATGACCTGAGCGCCGGATTCGACCTTGCCCGAGTAGACGCGGACGTAGGTCAGCTTGCCGAAGAAGGGGTGCGCAGCGATCTTGAACGCGAGAGCCGAGAACGGCTCGTCGGCGGACGGCTTGCGCGTGATGACCTGCTCTTCGTCGCCGACTGCGTGGCCCTGAACCGACTCGACGTCGAGGGGGGACGGCAGGTAGTCGATGACGGCGTCGAGCATGGGCTGAACGCCCTTGTTCTTGAACGCGGAGCCACAGAGAACCGGGTACAGCTCGCTGTTGACGGTCATCTTGCGGATGGCGCCCTTGATCTCCTCGATGGAGAGGTCTTCGCCACCGAAGAACTTCTCGAGCAGAGCTTCGTCGGACTCGGCGACGGTCTCGAGGAGTTCCTGACGGTACTGCTCGGCCTTCTCCTGAAGGTCGGCAGGAATGTCCTGAACCTCGTACTTCTCACCGAGCTTGGTCTCGCCGCTCCAGACCTTCGCCTTCATCTCGACGAGGTCGACGATGCCTTCGAAGTCGTTCTCGGCACCGATGGGGAGCTGGATGACCAGCGGCTTCGCGCCGAGGCGATCCTTGATGGTCTGGACGGTGAAGTAGAAGTCAGCGCCCAGCTTGTCCATCTTGTTGACGAAGCAGATACGCGGAACGTCGTACTTGTCGGCCTGACGCCACACCTGCTCCGACTGCGGCTCGACGCCTTCCTTGCCGTCGAACACGGCAACGGCGCCGTCGAGGACGCGCAGCGAACGCTCGACCTCGACGGTGAAGTCGACGTGGCCGGGGGTGTCGATGATGTTGATCTGGTTCTGGTTCCAGAAGCAGGTCACAGCAGCAGACGTGATCGTGATGCCACGCTCCTGCTCCTGCTCCATCCAGTCGGTGGTCGACGCGCCGTCGTGCGTCTCACCGATCTTGTAGTTCACCCCGGTGTAGAACAGGATGCGTTCGGTAGTGGTGGTTTTACCAGCATCGATGTGGGCCATGATGCCGATGTTGCGGACCTTGTTGAGGTCGGTCAGCACGTCCTGTGCCACGGAATTCATCCCGCCTTGTAAGTCGAAGAAGTGGGGCTGGTCGAGCTCGGAGGTGATGATGCCGACCAGGTACTAGGTCTAACGCCGGAAGGACGTAGAAAGTTTCACTACGTCCTTCCGGCCGGAAGTCACCAGCGGTAGTGCGCGAACGCCTTGTTGGCTTCAGCCATCTTGTGGGTGTCCTCGCGACGCTTCACAGCGGCGCCGAGGCCGTTGCTGGCGTCGAGAAGCTCGTTGGCCAGACGCTCGACCATGGTCTTCTCACGACGAGCGCGCGAGAAGGTGACCAGCCAGCGCAGAGCCAGCGTGGTGGAGCGGCCGGGGCGAACCTCGACGGGCACCTGGTAGGTGGCGCCACCGACGCGACGGCTGCGGACCTCGAGGGCCGGCTTGACGTTGTCGAGTGCACGCTTGAGCGTGACGACGGGGTCGGTGCCGGTCTTCTCACGAGCCTGCTCGAGCGCCTGGTAGACGATGCGCTCGGCGGTGGACTTCTTGCCGTCGAGAAGGATCTTGTTGACGAGCTGCGTGACCAGCGGCGATCCGTAGACCGGGTCGTTGATCAGCGGCCGCTTGGGTGCTGGGCCCTTGCGTGGCATTTAGCTCTTCTCCTTCTTGGCGCCGTAACGGCTGCGTGCCTGCTTGCGGTTCTTGACACCCTGGGTGTCGAGCGAGCCGCGGATGATCTTGTAGCGCACACCCGGGAGGTCCTTCACACGACCACCGCGAACGAGCACCATCGAGTGCTCCTGCAGGTTGTGGCCTTCACCGGGGATGTAGGCGGTGACCTCCACCGAGCTGGTCAAGCGCACACGCGCGACCTTACGCAGAGCGGAGTTCGGCTTCTTCGGAGTGGTGGTGTACACGCGAGTGCACACTCCACGACGCTGGGGACTGCCCTTGAGGGCAGCGGTCTTCAGTTTCGCAACCTTGTCGGTGCGACCCTTACGGACCAGCTGGTTGATAGTTGGCATGAACCGGCTTTCTTCGTGTCGCGAGTCTCGTACTTGATCGAGACTCAGGGATCTAGCAGTTGGAGCAAGAGAACACTGCTCCTCACCCAGTGGAACCACCGCGGGTCTCTTGCACCCCGCGGTCGGGTGTGTCGCATACCCCCACACGTGCAGCCCGAGCTCGCTGTCGTATCAGCGGGCGCACGGCTGTACCTCGCATAGGCACACAAACGGACCGGCCAGGCCGGACACGACCCATAACGATACCCGGCGGCGCGGCCTCGGGTCAAAACGACCCAGGTTGTGCTACCGGGCCAGATTGATCGTCAGGTCCATCAACGCCGTCGCGGCCTCGCACGGGTCGGGGTGTGCCGAACCCGGCTGATACTGCACCCACCATCCGACGACGCCCGAGTCCGGCGACCCTGCACTGACGCCGCACGACGCGGGGTCACCTGGCGGCTGCACCCGAATTGCCTTGCGGCCCTGCACGGTTATGTCGTCGACGGTGTACTCGAGCTGCTCGTTCGTCTGTCGCTCGACGTCGAGCGAGCCGTTCTCGAACCAGTTGAACGACACCTTGACCGTGCCTGCCGGACCCGCGACGTCCCAACGACAGATCGCTCCGAAGAAGGCGCGGGCGATGGCGTCGCCACCCACGGTCTTCGCGATCTGGTCGTCGGAGACGGCGTCGCATTCGGTGAGCAGTTTGCGTAGATCCGGGTTGCCCGACCCGTCGAACGTCGCCGCGGTCGGGGTGCCCTGCACGGTCGTGCTGCATCCGGCGAGGAGCAGCAGGCTCGCGGCGGCCAGAGCGCGCCTCATTGCGCGCGCTCCGCGGCGAGCGTCGCCAACTGTTCGGCGACGTCGCACGGACTGGCCGTCGGCGGTTGATCGCCGTACGTGACGGACCAGTGCATGAAGTCCTTGCCGTACTGCACGCCGACCTCGCACAGATAGTTGTCGGTTGCCGCGGCGAAACCGTCGTGTCCGTCGATCTCGATGTTCTCGGCGGGGCGGCCGATCAGCTCCGAGCCTGCGCGCTCCCGCTCGATGGGGCTGCCGCGGTACCACGAGAAACTGATCGACGGGCCGGTGAAGCCACCGACCTCCCACTCGCACCCGAGGGAATTGCGGGTGATGGCGGTGAACGCGGGAACGGCGAACGCGCTGCGAACCTCCTCGTCGGTGACCGAACCGCACGCACCGAAGAACGGTCCTGCCGCGCCCGGGTCCTCGCTCGCCGTCGTCGCGGACGGAGCCGCCGCGTCGTCACCTCTGCTGCATCCCGCCGACAGCGCGAGGAGTACCACGCCGAGAACCACGATCGCTCGCATGTTCAGGCACCTTAGTCGAGGGGTGCTAGTCGAAGTAGTCCCAGAACTGCAGCCACTTCACCGACGCGAACAGCGACAGCGTCGCCGCGTACACGGCCATCACCACCAGCGCGCCGACGACCGAAACCTTGCGCGACGCCCCGTCGATCGGGTCGAGCCATCGACGGAACCAACCGGTGACCGCAGGCATGAAGAAGTACGTCATCAACCCGACGCTGCAGATCTGGCTCAGCCACATCGACAGCCACGGGGGTGCGCCGACGTCGTCGAGCAGAGGTCCGACGAACCGCGACAGCGTCATCACCGTCGGATACAGCACGAGCAGGACGAGCATCGCCGTCTTCCAGTCCGGCGTCACCTTGGCCTGACCGTCCTCGACTCGGACGATCGAGCCGAACGGCGTGCTGTGGGTGATCACCGAGAACTCGCCCGCGAGGTGTCTACGCAGTTCGGGAAGGGCCTTGGACCGGGTGTCGGACTGCATCCACTCGGACAGTTGACGGTCGGTCCTGAACCGCAGTATCGAGATCCATTCGGTGTCGCTCGGGTCCGCGGGCCCGAGCAGAACCGCACCCTCGAATCCGGAGAAGCCGGAACTCAGCGCGACCAGCTCCTCCTGCGACCGGCGGAAGTCCGTCAGACGACCGTCGACGACGTCGTGCGCGATGATGCCCACTCCCGTCGACGGCGCGTGCCCGTCGACGATCAGCAGGTCCGTGCTGACGCGGGTGTGACCATCCTTCTCCCCCGCGTGCAGCAGCGCGGCGCGGTCGTCGCTGTCGAGCCAGGCGTGCAGATGCTTCTCGGAATCGAACGACACCGACGAAGCCCAGTCGAATCCGCTTCCGACCGGGGTGGACACCGTGGCAGTCAGGAACCCAGGGCTCGTGGCTGCAGCCTCGTGCATCGTGCGAGTCCAGGCAGTGAAGCCGTCGTGCTCGCCTTTCGATCGGAACACACTGACGGCAGTCGCCGCGGACTCGGCCATCTAGGTCACGTCGATCCGACGACCCTGCACGTAGACCTCGGTGATCGCAGGTTCGCGCATGGCCATCAGCACTGCGAAGAGCGTCTGGTCACGAGCCATGGTCGGGTCGTCGGACCGCACGCCGTTGTCGATCACGCCCTGCAGCGGGGGCCACGCCCGCGGGTCGACGACGACGAAGTCCGCTTCCTTGCCGTCGTCGAAGTTGCCGATGCGATCTTCCATGTCGAGCGCCCGCGCGCCGGCCAGGGTTCCGGTGAACAGCATCTCGGCCGGGTGCATCGAGATGCCGTCGTCGCCCGCCTCGGAAATATGGACCTTGAATGCGTCGCCGAGAACCCGGGCCAGCAGGAATTCGTCACCGCCGCCGAAGTCGGAACCGATGGCGACGTTGACCCCGGACGCGATGGTTCGCTTCCACGGCATCGTTCCGGAACCGAGGAACTGCTGCGACGTCGGACAGTGCGAGATCGAGGTGCCCGTCTCGGCCATGCGAGCGAGCTCGACGTCCTGGCAGTGGACCGCGTGCGCGAGGATGCTGCGCCGGCCGAGGAAGCTCTTGCCGCCGACGGCGGATCCGGGAAGGAACTTACCGTCGTACGTGTCGAGGTAGGAGTCGACCTGGTACATCTCCTTCGTCGTCGCCACTTCGCCGGTGCCGGGCCGATCGTTCTCGTTGAGGTGACTGTGGAAGTAGACGCCGCGGTCGCGGACGGAATCGTAGAGTTCACCGAGGTTCTTCAACGTCTCGGTGGTGACCGCGAGCGAGAACCTCGGCACGACGGCCACATGCAACGTCGCCGTGCGGACGTCCCCGGTGTCGGCGGCGTGCCATTTCTCGATCTCCTCGGTGACGAGTCGTACGGCATCGTCTTCGCTGGTGATCAGGGCTGCGGCCGAGTCGGGTCCGGTGGTCTGCACTCCCCGTCCGCTGACGACGCGCAGGCCTCGACGCCTGGTCTCCTCGAACAGTGCGTCCTGCGCGTGCGGGAAGGCCGAGCCGAACACCATCGCCTGCGTCGTACCGGCCGCGATGCGTCGATCGCAGAACTTCACGGCGGCTTCCCGCGCGAAGTCCGGATCGGCGAACAGGCTTTCCGACGGGAAGATGCACGCGTTCAGCCACTCGAGCAGTTGGCCACCGCCGTAGGCGTCGCCGGCGAAGGTCTGCGGGAAGTGGACGTGCGTGTCGACGAACCCGGGGAAGAGGAAGCCCGGGCGGTGGTCGACGACGTTCCAGCTCTCGTGGTCCTCGGGCAATCCGTCGAACGCGCCGCAGTAGACGATGCGTCCGTCACCGCCGACGACG
Source organism: Rhodococcus sp. BP-261 (assembly GCF_019835205.1). NCBI lineage: Bacteria > Bacillati > Actinomycetota > Actinomycetes > Mycobacteriales > Nocardiaceae > Rhodococcus > Rhodococcus sp. BP-261. The sequence goes on from NZ_JABUCO010000006.1 coordinate 271,115, forward strand.
AGCGCTCCGTCCTCCAGGTACTCGAGCGCGTCGGTCGCGCCGTGCACCGTGGGCGATCCGGCGACGTGGAAGATGTGGCCTCTGTGTACCTGGTTCACCAGCGAAGCGAATCACGCCGAGATGCGCACCGCTTGCCGAACGGTCGAAATCATCCGTTCAGAACAGCGATTTCACCCTGTCGAATCTTCAACGAGCTGTCGAGGACGCCTGCCCAGGCCCGCACGATCTCCGCGCGACGACGCGAGTCGTCGCTCAGCACGTCGGCAAGTCCGAGGCCGCGCGCGAGATCCAGCGTGGCTTGAACGAGGCGGTGCGTCTGCGGATCGGAGTCGTCGGCACCGAGGTGTGCGACGGCCATTCGATGCGCGACGCGGCCGAACTTCTCCTCCAGAGGTAGAACCCGGGCGCGCATCTCGGGGTCGGCGGCCGCGGCCGTCCACACCTGCAGGGCGGCCTTGAACTGCGGTCCGGTGTAGTACTCGACGAGCCGCTCGACCACGGCCTGCGTCCGCTCCGGGCCCGGCGGCACCGGAGTCGTTTCCGCCTGGGCGTTTTCCATCCGCGTGTCGAACATCGAGTCCAGCGCCGCGGTGATCAGGTCCTCGCGCGTCGGAAAGTGGTGTTGCGTCGCGCCGCGGGAGACTCCCGCGCGTTCGGCGACGACGCCTACCGTCGTCGCGGCCCAGCCGTGTTCCGACAGCGAATCGATCGTCGCCTCGAGAAGCCGCTGGCGCGTGGCTCTACTGCGGTCCTGCTTCGGTTCACGCGCCGTCACCATCTCGTACTACTTCTCTCCCGGTCTAGCGGCTGACCATCCGGTCATTCCGTAGGCTTCACTCCCGCCCACGATGGCGGACGCTTCTGCAGAAAGGACATCATCCCCTCCCGCGCTTCGTCCGATGCAAACAGCCTCGCCGAATGGGCCGAGAGCTCCTCGCCGCGGGCGTCGAAGCCGGCGAGAACAGCCCGCGTGGTCAGCCATTTCGACTCGGCCAGCCCCTGCGGCGACGCCTGTCTCAGCGAACCCAGGATGTCGACGACGGTCGACGCCGGATCCGAGCTGGCCTCGCTGATCAACCCGATCGCTTCCGCCTCGTGTGCCCCGAACTTCTCGCCGGTCAGGAAGTACCGGCTGGCTGCGCGCGAGTCCAGTCGCGGCAACACCGTCAGGGACACGATCGACGCGGCCAGTCCCAGCCGAGCCTCGGTCAGCGCGAAGGTGGCGGCAGTGCCTGCGACGGCGATGTCACACGCGGCGACGAGCCCCATACCTCCGGCACGCACGTGTCCGTCGATCTGTCCGACGACCGGTTTCGGGGTCTCGACGATCAGCCGCAACAGGCCGAGCATCTGCGACGTCCTGCTCTCGACCGACGACCCGGCCTCGGACAGGTCGGCCCCCGCACAGAACGTGCCGCCCGTATGGGTGAGCACGATCGCGCGCACGTCGGGGTCGTCGGCTGCGGCCTTCAGACCGGCTTCGAGCTCGTCGACGAGGATCGTCGACAGGGCGTTGCGGTTGTGCGGGGAATCGAGTGTCAGCGTGGTGACGGAGTTGTCCGTCGAACTGGTGACTGCCATCAGTAACTCTTCGGCAGACCGAGCGAGTGCTGCGACACGAAGTTCAGGATCATCTCGCGACTCACCGGTGCGACGCGGGCGATACGAGCCGCACCGAGCATCGCGGCCAGGCCGTACTCCTCGGTGAGGCCTGCACCGCCGTGCGTCTGGATGGCCTGATCGAGCGCCTTGATACTTGCTTCTGCCGCAGCATATTTCGCCATGTTGGCGGCCTCGGCTGCACCGAAGTCGTCGCCACTGTCGTACAGGACCGCGGCCTTCTGCATCATCAGCTTGGCCAGTTCCAGTTCGATCTTCACCTGCGCGAGTGGATGCGCGATGCCCTGATGCGCACCGATGGGCGACTTCCAGACGGTCCGCTCGTTCGCGTACTTCACGGCCGCATCGAGCGCGTAACGCCCCATCCCGACGGCCATCGCCGCACCGAGAATCCGCTCCGGGTTCAGTCCCGCGAACAGCTGCATCAGGGCCGCGTCGGCCTCACCGACGAGAGCGTCCGCGGGCAGTCGAACGTCGTCGAGGAACAGCGTGAACTGGTGATCCGGTTCGATGATGTCCATCTCCATCCGGGTCTTCTGGAAGCCCTCGGAATCGGTCGGGACGATGAACAGCGCCGGCTTCAGCTTCCCTGTCTTGCTGTCCTCGGTCCTGGCGACGATCAGCACCGCATCGGCCTGGTCGACGCCGGAGATGTAGATCTTGCTGCCGCGAAGGATCCAGTCGCTTCCATCTCGACGAGCCGTCGTCGTGATCTGGTGCGAGTTCGATCCGGCGTCGGGCTCGGTGATGCCGAACGCCATGATCTTCGACCCGTCGGACAGCGCAGGCAGCCACGCCTGCTTCTGCTCGTCGGTGCCGTACTTGCCGATGATGGTTCCGCAGATGGCAGGGCTGACGACGACCAGCAGCAGACCTGCACCGTGTGCCGCGAGTTCTTCCTGGACGAGCGCGAGCTCGTAGATGCCCGCACCCCCGCCGCCGTACTCCTCCGGCAGGTTGACGCCGAGGAAGCCGAGTTTGCTTGCCTCACCCCACAGTTCGGTCAGTGGTTCGCCCTTGCGAGCCTTCGGTAGGACGTAGTCGACGTAGTTGTAGCGCTTGCCCAGCGACGAGACCGCGGCGCGCAGGCCCTTCTGCTCGTCGGTTTCGATGAAGCTCATTCTTCTCCCTCACTGACAACGGCCAAGACCGTCCCGACTTCCACTTGCTGACCTGCACTGACGTTCAGTTCGGTGAGCACACCGTCCGCGGGTGCAGTCACGGTGTGTTCCATCTTCATGGCCTCGAGCCAGAGGATCGGCTGGCCTGCGGTCACGGTGTCACCCTGTGCTGCAGCAACTCTGACGACGCTGCCCGGCATCGGCGCGAGCAACGAACCTGCCGCGACTTCGTCGGTGGGGTCGACGAAGCGCGGTGTGCGTTCGAGACGCACCGGGCCGAGCGGTGAATCCACGAAGACGTGCGAGCCGTACGTGCTCACCTGGAATGTACGACGGATCTTGTTGTCGTCGAGCACGACTCGGTTCGGCGTGTAGTCGACGAGGGTGACGCCGTCGAGTTGGTCCGTCTTCAGCCCGTAGCGGCCGAGGGTGTATTCGACGGTGATGTCGCCGTACAGTTTTCGCTGCGGTTGCGACGGGAGGTTGCGCCAGCCGCTCGGCAGACCCTTGTTGACCGTCGCCCTGTCGCGGTTCGATGCCGCATCGGCCAACGCCGCCGCGAGTGCCGACATCCGGACTGCCCGCCCCTGCGCGATCGGCTGGGACAGAATGTCGAGGCCGTGCGTGTCGAAGAAGGCCGTGTCGGTGTCGCCAGCCAGGAACGCAGGGTGCTGCAGGATCGCGACGAGGAGGTCGCGGTTGGTCGTCGGCCCGTGAATGACGGCGCGAGACAGGGACTTCGCGAGAAGGTTCGCGGCCTGACCGCGCGTGGGTGCGTACGAGATGACCTTGGCGAGCATGGGGTCGTAGTGGGTGCTGATCGTGCTGCCACTCTCGACGCCCGAATCGACGCGGATGCCCGACGCGGTCAGGACTTCGAAGTGCCTGCCGGGGATGTCGAACCGATGGACCGGTCCGCTCTGCGGCTGCCACTCCTGGGCCGGGTCCTCGGCGTAGAGCCTGACCTCGATCGAATGCCCCTGCGCCGACGGCTGTTCCGTGGGCAACGGATCCCCTGCCGCGACGCTGATCTGCAGCGCGACGAGGTCGAGTCCCGTCGTACATTCGGTGACGGGATGCTCGACCTGGAGGCGGGTGTTCATCTCCAGGAAGAAGAAGTTGCCCTTCTCGTCGGCGAGAAACTCGACGGTGCCTGCACCCTCGTAGCCGATGGCCTCGGCTGCTTTTCGCGCGGCGTCGAACAACCGGTCCCGCATGCCGTCGATGCGTTCGACGAGTGGCGACGGCGCCTCCTCGACGACCTTCTGGTGCCTGCGCTGGATCGAGCATTCGCGTTCGCCCACGGTCCAGACGGTCCCGTGGCGGTCGGCCATGACCTGCACTTCGATGTGCCGCCCGGTCTCGATGTAGCGTTCGACGAACACCGTCGCATCACCGAATGCAGACAGCGACTCGCGCCCAGCGGCTTCGATCTCCTCGTCGAGCTTCGCGAGTTCGCGGACGACGCGCATGCCGCGACCACCACCGCCCGCCGAGGCCTTGATGAGCACCGGGAGGTCGGCGTCGGTGACGTCCGCCGGAGTCAGACGGTCGAGAACCGGCACGCCGGCGTCGGACATGATCTTCTTCGACTCGACCTTCGAGCCCATGAGTTCGATCGCCTTGACGGGCGGTCCGATCCACGTCAGTCCGGCGTTCTGCACCTGCTGTGCGAAATCGGCGTTCTCGGAGAGGAATCCGTAACCGGGGTGGATGGCGTCGGCGCCGGTCTGGACGGCGGCCGCGATCACGAGCTCACCGCGCAGATAGGTGTCCGCCGACGCGGTGCCGGGCAGATGGACCGCAACGTCGGCATCGCGGACGTGCGGGGCATCCGCGTCGGCGTCGGAGAAGACGGCGACCGTGTCGATGCCTTCCTGACAGCAGGTCGTGAAGACGCGTCGGGCGATTTCGCCGCGGTTGGCTACGAGGACGCTCGTGATGGTCATGTCGCTCACATCCGGAAGACACCGAAGGTATCGGTGCCTTCGATCGGGGCAGAGGCGATGGCCGACAAGCACATTCCCACTACCGTACGGGTGTCACGGGGGTCGATGACGCCGTCGTCGTAGAGGCGTCCGGACAGAAACATCGGGAGCGATTCGGCTTCGATCTGGTTCTCGATCATCGCGCGCAATCCGGCGTCGGCCTCTTCGTCGAATGCCTGACCGCGGGCTTCTGCTGCCGCGCGTCCGACGATGGAGATGACGCCTGCCAGTTGCGCGCCGCCCATGACGGCAGACTTGCTCGACGGCCAGGCGAACAGGAAGCGTGGATCGAATGCGCGGCCGCACATGCCGTAATGCCCTGCACCGTACGACGCGCCGAGCAGGATCGAGATGTGCGGAACCGTCGAGTTGGATACGGCGTTGATCATCATCGAACCGTGCTTGATCATGCCCCCTTCCTCGTATTCCTTGCCCACCATGTATCCGGTTGTGTTGTGCAGGAACAACAGTGGCGTGTTCGACCGGTTGGCGAGCTGGATGAACTGCGTCGCCTTCTGCGATTCCTCGCTGAACAGGACGCCGCGGGCGTTGGCGAGAATACCGATCGGGTAGCCGTGCAGCTCAGCCCATCCGGTGACGAGCGAGGAGCCGTACATGGGCTTGAACTCGTCGAAGTCGGAGCCGTCGACGATGCGGGCGATGACCTCGCGCGGGTCGAACGGAATCTTGAGGTCGGTGGGGACGATGCCCAGCAGATCCTCGGGATCCGCGAGCGGCTCGATGACGTCGGCGCGCGGCTCGGGTCCCTTCTTCTTCCAGTTCAGCCGCTTCACGATGCTGCGGCCGATACGGATGGCGTCCTGCTCGTCGACGGCGAAGTAGTCTGCGAGACCGGACTTTCGGGCGTGCATCTCGGCACCGCCGAGGGATTCGTCGTCGGAGTCCTCGCCGGTGGCCATCTTCACGAGCGGAGGCCCGGCGAGGAACACCTTGGAGCGTTCCTTCACCATGACGACGTGATCGGACATTCCGGGGATGTACGCGCCGCCCGCGGTCGAGTTGCCGAAGACCAGTGCGATCGTCGGAATCCCTTTCGCGGACAGCTGCGTCAGATCGCGGAACATCCGGCCGCCCGGGATGAAGACTTCCTTCTGGGTGGGCAGGTCCGCTCCGCCGGATTCGACGAGCGAAATCACCGGGAGACGGTTCTGGGTCGCGATGTCGTTGGCGCGGAACCCTTTCTTCAGCGTCCACGGGTTGCTGGCACCGCCGCGCACGGTGGGATCGTTGGCCACGATCAGGCATTCGACTCCACTGACGACGCCGATCCCCATGACCGTGCTTGCGCCGACGGGGAATTCACTCCCCCAGGCCGCCAGCGGGCACAGTTCGAGGAATGCGGAATCCTCGTCGATGAGGAGTTCGATACGCTCGCGAGCCAGCAACTTTCCGCGCTTCTTGTGTCGCTCGACGTATTTCTCGCCCCCGCCGAGGAGCGCCTTCGAGTGCTCGGCGTCGATCTCGGCGAGTTTGGTGTTCATCGCCCCCGTCGCATCGGTGAACTGCTCCGATGCGGTGTCGAGAGTGGACTTCAGCACGCTCATGCCTGGTACCCCAATCGTTTCGCTGCCAGTCCGGTCAGGATCTCGGTGGTTCCGCCGCCGATACCGAGGATGCGCATGTCGCGATACTGGCGTTCGACTTCGCTTTCCCGCATGTAGCCGAGGCCACCGAAGAGTTGCACGGCTTTGTCGGCCACCCACTCCCCGGTTTCGACGGCGGTGTTCTTCGCGAAGCAGACTTCGGCGATCAGGTCGTCGTTGCTGTCGAGCGATCGCTCGACGACGTTGCGGGTGTAGACGCGTGCGATGTCGATCTTGCGCGCCATCTCGGTGACGGTGTTCTGCACGGATTGTCGTGCGATGAGCGGCTTTCCGAACGTCTCACGGTCGCGCACCCACTGCAGCGTCAGGTCGAGGCACCGCTGCGCACTGGCGTAGGCCTGGGCGGCGAGGGCGATACGTTCGGTCAGAAAGGCCTGCGCGATCTGCGCGAACCCGGAATTCTCTGCGCCGACGAGGTTCTCCACGGGCACTCGGGCGTCGGTGAACGACAGTTCCGCGGTGTCCGATGCGCGCCATCCCATCTTGTCGAGCTTGTTCGCGACCTCGAAACCGGGGGTGCCCTTCTCGACGACGAGTAGCGATACCCCGGCGGCACCGTCGCCGCCCGTCCTGACGGCAGTGACGACGAAGTCCGCACGGCAGCCCGACGTGATGTAGGTCTTCGCACCGTTGACGACGTAGTGGTCGCCGTCGCGCACCGCCTTGGTTCGCAGATGTCCGACGTCGGATCCACCGCCGGGTTCGGTGATGGCAAGCGAGCCGATCTTCTCGCCCGCGAGGGTCGGGCGGACCCACTTGTCGATCTGCTCGTCGTTCCGTGCTGCGACCAAGTGCGGCAACGCGATTCCGCTGGTGAACAGCGACGCGAACAAACCTCCCGACGCACCGGCCTGGTGCATTTCCTCGCAGATGACGACGGCGTCGGCGAGGTCGCCACCGTCACCGCCCACGTCCTCTGGGAAGCCCGCGCCGATCAGGCCCAGTGCTGCGGCCTTCTTGTGCAGTTCGCGCGGTAGTTCACCGTCGGATTCCCACTGCTTCAGGTGCGGCTGAATGTCCTGTTCGACGAAGCCGCGAACGGTCTTCCGGAGCTGCTGCCGCTCCGGCGTCGTCCAGATCGTCATATGTCTCCTTGGAATGCGAGCGTTTCGGGAATGTCGATGTGGCGAGACCGAAGCCACTCGCCGAGGCCTTTGGCCTGAGGATCGAAACGTGCTTGTGACGCAACGCCTTCGCCCAAAATCCCGTCGATGACGAAATTGACGGCTCTGAGGTTCGGCAGTACGTGTCGGGTGACGGTGAGCTCGCGCGTCTCCGGCAGCATCTCTTTCAGCTTCGACTCCGTCAGTGCATGTGCGAGCCAAGCGAATTCGTCGTCGGTGCGCACCCAGACGCCGACGTTGGCATTGCCGCCCTTGTCGCCGCTACGGGCGGCCGCGATGGTGCCGAGCGGGAGGCGGACGGTGGGCTCCGCCGGACGCGTGCCTGGAAGCTCGGGAGGATCCAGAGGTGCAAGCTCACGGGTCTCTTCGGCAGGGCGGATGTCGCGCCGCGTACCGTCCGGGAGTACCGCCGTATGCGGCACGGCGGCGATCGGTACGAAGCCGGCCGTGAACACACCGTACGGACCGCCGTTCGACGGCGGGGCCGTCAGCGAGAAGCCGGGGTAGCTCGCGAGTGCGAGTTCTACTGCCACTGCGGAGAATTGGCGGCCGACGATGTTGGGGTCGCTGTCGCGCGCGACGCACCGAAGCACGGCGCTCGCAGTTTCCTCGGTGTCGGCGTCGGGCTTGTCGCTGCGAACGAGGGTCCAGTCGAGCTCTTTCGGCCTCGTCGGCAACCAGGCTTCGAATTGTCGACGGGCGAGTTCGGCTTTCGCGTCGATGTCGAGTCCTGTCAGCACGAACGTGAATTCGTTGCGGAAACCGCCGAGCGAGTTGAGCGAGACCTTCAGCGTCGGGGGCGGTGCTTCGCCGGTGACGCCGCTGATGCGGACGCGATTGCTCGATTCCTGTGTCAGTCGGGCCGTGTCGATCCGCGCGGTGACGTCGGGGTTCGCGTAGCGCCCACCGGTGATCTCGTACAGCAACTGGGCGGTGACGGTACCGACGCTCACTGCGCCGCCGGTCTTCTCGTGCTTGGTGATGACCGAGGAACCGTCGGCCTCGATCTCGGCGATCGGGAAGCCGGGACGGGACATGTCGGCGATCTCGGTGAAGAAGGAGTAGTTACCGCCCGTCGCCTGGGTGCCGCATTCGATGACGTGGCCGGCGACGACAGCCCCGGCCAAGGCGTCGTAATCGGTTGGTGTCCAACCGAAGTGATGTGCGGCTGGCCCGACGATGACGGACGCGTCGGTGACGCGCCCGGTGACGACGACGTCGGCGCCCGATTTCAGGCATTCGACGATGCCCCACGCGCCGAGATAGGCATTGGCGGTCAGTGGCGAGCCGAGGCCGAGTTCCTGTGCGCGCGGCAACAGGTCGTCGCCCTCGACATAGGCGATTTCGGCGCCGAAACCGAGCTTGTCGAGCGCGTCGACGAGCCCTTCGGGATTGAGTCCGCCCGCGTTGGCGACGATCTTGACACCCTTGTCCAGAGCGAGCCCGAGGCAGTCCTCGGCCTGGCGCAGGAAGGTTTTCGCGTAGCCGCGGGTGGCGTCCTTCATCCGGTCGCGGCCGAGAATCAGCATCGTCAGTTCGGCGAGGTAATCGCCTGTCAGATAGTCGAGTTCGCCGCCTTCGAGCATCTCGCGCATCGCCGAGAGACGATCGCCGTAGAAGCCGGAGCAGTTACCGATCCGCACGGTCATCGTTTGTCACGTCCCGATCCAGGTGGGCCCGCGAAGGCCTGAGCGATGGTGAGCCAGTGCTGTGCGTCGTCACCGACGGCCGTGAGATCGAGGTCGTCGCGGTGAGCGCGCTGGGTCACCAAGAGGCAGAAGTCCGCCGCCGAGCCGGTGACGCGCTGCGACGCATCCTCCGGTCCCCAGGTCCAGAGCTCGCCCAAGGGGGAAGTGAGCTCGACCCGGAACGGCTCGGCCGGCGGAGTCTGCTGGTTGACGGCGTAGGCGAAGTCGCGTGTGCGCACCCCGATGTGTGCCACGCCCTTGATGCGGTCGGTCGGCTCCCTGACGATGCCGAGTGCGTCGGCGACGTCCTGGCCGTGTGCCCACGTTTCCATCAATCGGGCTGTCGCCATGGACGCCGCGCTCATGGGCGGGCCGAACCATGGGATCTTCACTCGCGCAGGCACTTTCGCGAGCGCGTCGGTCATGGCGTGCCTGCGGGTGCGCCAGGTGGTCAGCAGGTCCGGCTTGGCAGCCTCCTCGTCGGCGGCGGCGTCGACGAATCCGGTGGGGTCGGCCCACGCTTGCTTCAGTGCTACGTCGAACTCGGCCGCCGCGTCGGCGTCGCCTGCTGCACCCGACGTCGTCCGCTCGGCGACGTTGTCTGTCCAGGACAGGTGTCCGATCTGGTGAGCGATGGTCCATCCGGCGGCGGGAGTAGGCGTCGACCATTGTTCTTGGTCGAGGTCGGCGACGAGCGCGTCCAGCGCATCGCCTTCCGCGCGGAGGTCATCGACGATCGAGTCGAGGTCGGCCATGTGGACAGCATTCCAGCGGGTTCGTAAAAAAGCAAGCGCGCCTGCTTGTTAATTCACGTGCTGTTCAGATGCAGTCTTTACGGTGCCGGGCATGAGGATTTTCGCCGGTGTTTGTGCTGTTGCCGTGTTGGCCGGGTGCGCGTCGCCCGCCGAGAACGAGACGTCGACCATCAGGGTTGCGACGTTCAACGCGAGCATGAATCGAAGCGCCGCGGGCGAGTTGGTCGCCGACCTGCAGGGCGACGATGCGCAGATACGTGCGGTTGCGGACATCGTCGGGCAGAACGATCCGGATGTGCTGCTGATCAACGAGTTCGACTATTCGGGTCCCGATGCGGTGAACCTGTTTCGTGATCGGTACCTCGACGGCAAGTACGAATTCTCGTACACGGCGCCCGTGAACACGGGCGTCGACTCGGGGCTGGATCTGGATGTCGACGGCGCCACGGGTGGCCCGGGAGATGCCTACGGGTTCGGTCAATTCCCTGGCCAGTACGGAATGGTGGTGTTGTCGAAGTATCCGATCGACACCTCGGGCGTGCGTACGTTCCAGAACTTCCTGTGGAAGGACATGCCGAATTCGCTGTTGCCACGCGACTACTACGGGGAGGCGTCGGACGCGTTGCGCCTGTCCAGCAAGTCGCACTGGGATGTACCGGTGGATGTCGACGGCCGGACGCTGCATGTGCTGGCGTCGCATCCGACTCCCCCGTCGTTCGACGGCCCGGAGGATCGCAACGGCAAGCGCAATCACGACGAGATCCGACTGACGGCCGACTACATCTCCGGTGCGGAGTATCTGTACGACGACAACGGAGTTCGTGGCGGATTGGACTCCGGTGCATCGTTCGTCGTGGTGGGTGATCAGAACAGCGATCCGGTCGACGGCGATTCGGTGGCTGGGTCGATTCAGCAACTGTTGGATCACCCTCGAGTTCAGGATCCTGCGCCGACGTCGGAAGCCGGTAGTGGAACGGACACAGCGGATTTCGCCGATCCCGTGCCCGGCGATCTGCGGGTCGACTACGCCTTGCCATCGGACGACCTGACAGTCGCGGGCTCGGGTGTTCATTGGCCGGCCGGGGTGGAACACCCGTCGGACCACAGGTTGGTGTGGGTGGACGTGCAGATTTAGGGCCCTCGCGCGACGGCGTAGGGCGCGTGTATATTCGTCGTCTCCGTCTCTCGGACGGCGTCTTCAGGCGCGGCGCCGGTTGACGCTGTGGCCGGACGTCGTCGACGGGGTTCGCGAGTTGCGGGGATCGGCTGTGGTGGACGAGTGTCGTCGATGGTGAATCGGCCGAAAAGCACGAAAGCGATTGAGGCGCATCGCTGACCGCCGAGATGTTCGACGGATTCGAGCCAGATGCGTGTTGCACGAACAAACGTGCCGATACTTGGGTGTGCGCCCTGAGCGTGCAGCGATGGTGGCGTCGCACCCGTACGATCTGCGGGCGGCTCGAGATCTGGGAATGTCAGCTGTGTTCGTATACCGGCCTCTCGAGTTCGGGCGCGTCGAGGATGCTGTCGCGTCGAGGATGCTGTCGCGTCGAGGATGCTGTCGACGACGTGGACAGCGAATTCGACCACAGGGTCACGGATATCCGGGATGTGACGTAGAGGCGTTCGGGTGCCCGGGCCCAGTCCCATTGATGCGTGACGCTGGTCGATGCCTGTCGCGATGGGCGCGGCGCGTTCTTGTCGGTGGCATGTGGTAGCGCCCGCATCATCGAAATCCGCTGTGACGCAGTACTTTTCCTTGACATCGCGATCTCCGGTGGTATAGTCGAACACAAGTTCGAATCGAGTCGGGGGGCTTGAATCCATGCCGTTCACGGAGCGCAGCGCGTTCGCGAAATACGTCGGACCACAGAAGAAACCGGTCATCGACACCGACCTGTTGGGTGAACTGTCGCAGGTCGCGGTCCTGGAAAACCAGGCCTGCGCACGGAAAGTCGCTCTGGCGGCGCAGGTGTGGGATTCGTGCATCCATCAAACCATCCAAGTCGGGGACCTGATCACCGACGCCGGCAACTACGCCGCCTCCGAAACCGCGAAAATTTTGGGCTGCTCGAAAACCGTCGCAGACACCTTCGCCGAAATCGGTATGGACCTACGCCTACGCCTGCCCGCGATCAAAACAGCATTCGAATTAGGCGAACTCGACCTCGCCCGCGTCCGCGCGATCTACCGCGTCACCTCCCCGCTGTCTTTGGATGCTGCCACCCGGATCGAAGCCGAAGTACTACACGCCGCCAGAAGGCTCTCGCCCGGACCATTGGCCACCGAAATCGCCGCCATCATCCAGCGCACCGCACCCGACGAAGTCGCCGAAACACGAGAAGACCTGAAAAAACTCACCGGAGTGCGCTACCGCGACAAAGACCTGATCGCCACCATCGAAGCGACCCTCGACGCCGCCGACGCTGCCGCCTGCTGGCAAGCGATCACCGAAATGGCCGCCACCGTATGCCCGCGCGACCCTCGTACTCGCAGCCAGCGCCTCGCCGCCGCCTACACCGCGTGCATGCGGCGCGAAACCCATCTCGCCTGCACCTGCGAAGTCGACGAAGACCACCCCTGCACCGCCAACCGTGTGCTGCCCGACCGGCGGGTGCCGTTGACGTCGATCACCCTTGAAGTACCCCAGGTTTTGTTCCGTTCTTTGTAGGAGGATGGAGCTATGCCACGTCAGTACCCGCCGGAGTTCCGGCAGCGAGCAGTGCGCATGGTGGAGACGGTGTTGGAATCCGACGCCGAGCTC